>JAOZRQ010000690.1 GCA_029940115.1 Desulfobacterales bacterium | reverse complement strand
CGAAAGCGGGCTGTACAGGGAGGAAAAAATACCTGCGGCACTGCTGGCCGCAACTCTGATCATGTCAACCACTTGTGAGACGCGGGGTTCCACCCCCCGCAGGTCAGCATATTGATGACATCGTGGAAGATTATCAGGGACGCATATTCCGCGAAGCCGTGGCTGAGGCGATCACCCTGGTGACCTTTAGATTTGCGGAAACCTTGCCGGACTTGAAAGCCGCCTGATGATCATTCTGGATGAGCAACTGATGAAACGAAGCATCAGACTTGAAACAGCAAAGTGGCATCGCGGCAGTGTCCGGCTTGTCCCTGAGTTGCGTCCTCAGACCGTCATCAAGGACGATGCCATTCCTGATCTGCTTCGGCGGGAGAATCAGCCGACATTTGTGACCATCAATGAAAAGGATTTCTGGAAAAAAGTGGCTATGGACAGTCAGTTCTGCGTTGTCTGTTTTACCCTGCCATACACACGCGTTGATGAAATCCCCGAGGCGCTGAGGTCGCTTCTCGGCCAGCCGGAGTTTAAGACAAAAGCCGCCCGGATGGGCAAAGTCATTCGTGTGACTGATGAAAGGATAACTTACTACAGCTTTGATGAAGGAAAGATAAAGGGAGTCTTTGATGGATGAAGGATGAAATCTGAAGTATGAATCTCAGGCTTCAAAGTTCGGCAGGCAGGACAGAAATCCTGAAAATCCTTGAATCAGGGTTCAAACTGAAGTATGAAGTATGAAATCTGAAGCGTGAAATATGACAGCGGATCAAAGGGTGAAACGGATGCTGAATTATGTGTGAGCGTGAAATATGACAGCGGATGAAACGGATGCTGTGAGGCATGAAAAATGACAGCGGATCAAAAGGATGAAACGGATGCTGACAGCCTCCTGCCCCGGAACCGGATGTGACAGCGCAGAGCGGCAATATCCGTTTCATCCTCTGATCCGCTGTCATGGAAAAAGGATGAAGGATGAACTGAACGCATATAATAAGGATGGAATCGGAAGGATGAAGTTTGAAAGATGATGTGTCAAAATGGCACAGAGACTGTGCCATTCCGGGACACATATAACCCGAAAGTTTAACCGTCAACGATGAAATGTGAGGGATGACAATATGCAGCTTCAGAAAATGTGTCAGGGGACTCAGAAATCGCTTGACAACCATGAAGATTCGGGATATGTCTCATTTTATTTTGGCGGAGACTGTAAGGATGAAGTTTGAAGGATGAAGTCTGAAGGATGAAGTCTGAAGGATGAAGGGCCAACCAGAGCGTCCCAATTCCTGAAGCTTATCCTTGCTAAACCAAATGGAAAAAGGATGAAGTCTGAAGGATGAAGGGTCAACCAGAGCGTCAAAAACCCTGAACCCATCCTTACTAAACCCAATCCTTGTAGTTATGGAAAAAAGAATGAAGAATGAAGCTTCATGCTTCAAAAAAAACGAAGGAGACAACCTATGAAAACCATCACCCGTGCAATTTTTGCCATTGTCACCATCTTCACCCTGACCGCCCCCATGGCCTTTGCAGGCTGGCCCATCCCCCACTCAGGCCAGACCAAATGTTATGATGATAAAAATGAGATTGCCTGCCCCGAGCCCGGAAAGGATTATTATGGCCAGGACGGCAATTACACCGAGCTCAACCCCCGCTCATACACCAAGCTGGGTAATAACGGAGAGGAGCTTCCTGATTCGGCAACCTCATGGATCATGGTCCGGGATAATGTGACCGGGCTGATTTGGGAAGTGAAGCAGGCAAAAGATGGTACTAAGGATTATGAAAATCCCAATGATGCCGACAACAAATACACCTGGTATGACAGCAACCCCGCAACCAACGGCGGCTCTGCGGGCACATCCGGAAACGGCACAGACACGGAAGACTTCATCAACGCCCTCAACCTCAATACTGAAAATTTCGGGGGTCATTCTGACTGGCGCCTTCCCACGATTAAAGAGCTGGCTTCCATCACAAACTTGGGAAAATCAAACCCTGCAATAGACGCTGAATACTTTCACAGTACTAAGATGTCGGATTACTGGTCGGCGACGGCCAACGCCAGCCACACGAGCAGCGCCTGGTGCGTGCTCTTCAGCTACGGCTCCGACGCCAGCTACGATAAGTCGGGCAGTCGTTATGTCCGTGGTGTGCGTTCAGGACAGTGATAGGTGATTTGATAATTTGATGATTTGAAAATGGCGAGATACGAGCATTTACCAATTTATAAAAAAGCAATGGAACTCGGGCTGTATCTTCAGGAAACGGTGAGGAATTTCAGTCGTTACAACAAATACACCATTGGCTCGGATCTGCGGAACCTGTCACTGGATATCATCAAACGGGTCATCCGGGCCAACTCATCCAGAAATAAAACCGAGTTGCTGGAAGAACTGGTTGCTCAGTGTGAAACCCTGAAAATAATGATCGTTTTTGCAAAAGAGGCCAAGGCATTTAATAATTTCAAAAATTTTCAACATGCGGCCGGTCTGGCCGCAAACTTATGCAGACAGAGTGAGGGATGGCTTCAGAGCAGCAGAAAAAAGAGCCAGAATTATCAACCGCCAAAAGCGGGCAGATGAGCGCGCTCACGAACACTGTGCGCCTTCCCCGCCATTCTGAGCGTCCGTGGAAGTTCGCAGCTCTGAGTAAAAGTGTACTCTCAGACAGGGTACCGCTCCGGGCAAAAACTTGCACTCCGGGCCCTCAGTGGCATTATTATACAGGGGAGTGTTCTCTTTGCCTTGGCAGAGAGTTCTCTCTCCGGTGGGTCTGCCCCAAAAGCTCGCGGGGGATTGTCAAATCCCCCGCTCAGAGCAGGAAGATTGGTGGTGGGGCTGTGACCGTCAAGTGGGGAGGTAAGATGTCGAATTACTGGTCGGCGACGACCAACGCCAACAACACGAACAACGCCTGGTGCGTGAACTTCAACAACGGCAACGACAACAACAACAATAAGTCGGACAGTCGTTATGTCCGTGGTGTGCGTTCAGGACAGTGATAGGTGATTTGATAATTTGATGATTTGATGATTTGAAAATGGCGAGATATGGGCGGGGGATTTGTCAATCCCCCGCGAGCAAGGAGGGTCGCTCGCTTCGCCCTCATGCTCGCTTCGCCCCTCATGCTCGCTTCGCCCCTCATGCTCGCTTCGGGTTGGCAA
>JAOZRQ010000689.1 GCA_029940115.1 Desulfobacterales bacterium | reverse complement strand
CACCAACTCACCAACTCACCAACTCACCAACTCACCAACCCACCAACCCACCAACTCACCAACTCTCCAGGCGGAGTCGGCGGATGAAATGATTCAGGGTCTCGCCGGCCAATGCCCGGAATATCTGGTGAAAGTGAAATGGAAAAAAGATTCTCCAGCGAGAGGGATTCCCCAATGTTCCTCTCAATATCATAAGTGTAAACTTAGGGATTCTCTCTTGCTCTTTCTCCTGCTTTCAATTGGATGGACACGAGCAAGAGCAAGAGCAAGTTTAAGCTTACACTTATCCTCTCCTACTTCTCATCCTCTTGGGTGCAGAAATACTCGATGGTCTTCTGCGCGCAGGTCCGGCAATACTCCAGTTTGGTCAGCATGGTGTCAATCATGCGGTCGTAGAGCTTCTGGTTCTCCTCATTGGTGCGGTTGGCCAGCGCGCCGATGAGGCTGCCCGCGCCGGCAATGTCCGATTTCAGCCGGACATCGGTCACCGCCTTGACCAGTTCCAAGTTGTCCATGAAGTCGTAATTCGGGTCCACCGATATCTTCTGGCCGTAGATCTTCCGGATGGATGTCCTGAAAGACTCCCGCTTCTCCTGGGTCTTGAGCTCCAGACGCTCCTCAACGCTCCGGATGTACCGCTCGTCAATCTTCAGGGCCCTGAGTTCGCTGCTCTGGGGGTCCTTGTATTTCCACATCTTGTCAGGCCCCAGATTCTCCGCGTCAATGCCGATGATCATGTTCACATAGTTCATGACATCCTTGCGGATGGCCAAGGGTTCATCCATGTACGCGTTGAACATTTCGGTCATGATGCGCTCACGGTACATCCCCTTGGCGGTTTTGATGTCCTCCAAGTATTTGACCCGGTCATTCGCGTCGATCACATAGTCGAGGATCACCCGTTCCAAGGTCTTGAAGGTGTCATACGCGAACATGCACTGGCCCTCGTTGGTCTCCGAGCTTTCAATGAGCAACTGGATGGCCCGGCCCATGTTCCGCTGACCCAACCCTTTCTGGCCAAAACGCTTGACGATGTCCGGATCCTGGTTGAGCGTGTCAATCACCTCGGCCAAGGTTTTGATGCTCTTCTCCCCCGCGACCTCGCCGGACGAGAGCTTCATCATCTCAACAGGCGTCAGCTTCTCGGATCGGGGGAGGCGCGTCAGCACCACCGCGATCGAGGCCGCATAGTTCAGGTTGGGATCCTGGTGCAGGGTGTCCCGGTTCAGGGTGGTCCGGGCCTCGCTGCCGATCGCGTACAAGGTGAGGTCCTTTTGCAACTTGTAGTTGGTGTTGTGGGAGACATAACAAATTCGGCACCGGTCCACAATGGGCGCCTCCTCCTTTTCAGAGAGAAACCGGTTGAACTCCGAGTTGTTGCTCGTGGCGATGATCAGGGTGTCAATGGGCCACTTGAATCCGTCAATCTCGATGGTGCGGTTCTGAATCACCCCGAGGTAAACCTGGACTAGGTCCTTCTTGTTCTTGTAAATCTCATCGCTGAAATGGATCCCGCCGCCGGCCACCCGGGCAAGCGCCCCGCGTCTCAAGTCAAACCGATAGGGATTGTTGGTGTCGGTGATGTGGAGCAAGCGTTGGATTGACTCATCTCCGAGCAGATCCACCGCGGAAGAGGTGATCTTGTCCTTTGCAGGATATTTCCCGGTGACCGTCCCGAGACTTTCGGTCAGGGGAACCGGAACGATCCGGATGAACTTGAGCATCTCATCCATGTCTCCGCCTGTGGTGTTGCGGATGTCATTCCAGAGGTAGCCGCTACACGCACCCAAGGGCCGGTAATCCTCATAAAAGGTTTCGATCTCCTTGTCTGAAAATTCGATCTGTTTGGCAAGGTATGCCTTGCTCTCCTCAAGATCATCAAAGAGGTTCATGGCCAGGATCATGGGGTCCTCATACGTCTGAGACTCAATGACATCGATTCTCCCGTAATTGCCGAGCTTCTTCATGTTTGTGAATTGGAACGTGTATTTCCGATTCTCGGGCACGGAGAGGAAGCTCCGGTATTTGGCACAGAGAAATTCGACAAAGAAGGTCTTCCCGTTCCCCGGCTCTCCCACCAGCACATAGGCCATCTCCTTGGATGATCCGCCTTCGGACGCGTCCTTAACATAAGAGACAAAACTGTTGAGCTCGTCATACATGCCGATGATATGCTTCTTTCCGGTGCGGAATATGCTGAAGTCGTATGTGGTCTTGCCGTTCACCACGACCTTTTCAATGTCACTGTCAAGAATCATCCGGGCCACGCCTTGGAACGCATTTTCAAAACGCAGATCCTTCTCCTTGAGCGCAAGCAGATGATGGTGAAGTGTGTTACCGTTTTTGTCTGGCATTTTTACCCCCGTTTCGGTTTTTTGCTGCATGCTCGATGATCAGTTTTTCTGGCAATAAGGAACCATGACCAAATAACATTCCCTCCATTTCATCCATATACAGCAGATCAAAAACTCTTGCAAACTTCGGGGCCAAGCATGTCATTCCGGGCAAAATCGGAAGGTCGTGTCGGGACCTTCCGATTTCTGGTTCTAACGGATTTTGTGGTTCTGCGCCATCTCAGTTGGTCAGAAAAACGCGGAAGTCTCAGAGGACGCGGAGGCTCGCGGAGGATGCCCGAATCTCCGCGTCCTCTGCGTTGAAAAAAACTGCATCAGACCACAAAATCCGTTAGAATCAGCCGATTTTGACCCGGAATCCACCGTTCCTTGGCAGAACTTTTCGATCTGCTGATATATTCATATTTCAATTTCGTCTTGGACAGGCAAAGTTTAAGTCAAAAAAACAAACTTCAGGCATCCTTCATTTGTCAGTCCACACTTTGCTGTGGGACGATTTTGCAGATCGTCCCGAACGACTTGCAAGGTCGTTCCACAAGTCGGAAAAAGTGCAGACCACTTTTTGATGAAGGATGCCAAACTTCAGTTACAATATATGAAAAACTGGAGCTTGTCAATCAGATCATTTCTGATTTTAAAGAAACCGAGTTTCTCTCCCAGCGTCACCTCGCCGAAGGAAGAGAAAGCCTCACATAAGTACCTGGCCATATGTTTTCAGGTGTCTGCATATGAGGGGCAACCTTCCCATTGTGAGCCGCAGATGAACGCGGACGGCGGACTCATCCGCGTCCATCCGTGTCCATCCGCGGT
>JAOZRQ010000175.1 GCA_029940115.1 Desulfobacterales bacterium | reverse complement strand
GCTTTTTTTCTGGCGGGAGTCGGCACTTTCGGGGGAAAAAGCCGGGTTTCTTTCGGGTTTCTTTTCAACCTTCGTCTCGCTTCTTTGCATAAGCGATCCGCTCACCTTGCTTGTTGTATGCCCGCTGAATCAGATCTTCCTCAGTGTCAAACAGTTCTGCTTGGGGAATCTTCAGATGATCCATCAGCCGCTTCTCTGAATCCCGGTTATTTTCAACGCGGCCATCCTCCAGAATGTGCCAGATGTCAATCTCATCTGCTCGAAGATGCCGGCAGACCAGGATCATCCGGTGGCAGGTCAACGGGTCCTTCTCTGAGCACATCAGGGCAACGCGGTAAGACGCCATCCCCTTTCTCACCCTGTCCAAACCTTGGCGGAAGCGGGATTTCTCTGCCAGCTGGTCGTACTGAACCTTGCCATCCGTGTAACATTCAGGATCATCACTTCTCGGTCCGAGATGATCGCCGAGAAAGACATATGCCATGCCATGCGCTTTCAGCTCCTTCTGAAGCGTCTCCCGGTTGAACTGGGGGTTGTACTTGCTGTACGGGCTTGAGCGGACATCACAGACCGCGGTGATGCCGTGCATGGAGAGCAACTCAACGAATTTTTCTGTTGTGTGGGTGGAATGGCCGATGGTGAACAGGTCGTTCATTTTGAGTGTTGTCCGTTGAGTGTTGTCTGTTGTCATCCCCTCTCACGCCCGGTTCGGATTGCCAAATCCGAACCCCACATCCGCCGCCGGATTTGGCAATCCGGCGCGAGCGGACATGGGTGCGGACGCCCGGTTCGGATTGCCAAATCCGAACCCCGTCTTGCCATCAACAGTGACCAGTGATTTGTCGGCCACTGGTCACAGTCAACAAAAAAGGTTGCAGGAATTTTCCTGCAACCCTTTTTCATGGCTGAGGGACCAGGATTCGAACCTGGATTAACGGGGCCAGAACCCGTCGTCCTACCATTAGACGATCCCCCAATGACTTTTGATCTGACTTAATACACTAAAAAAATGAGGGTGTCAAGAAAAATTTTCATTTTTTATGAAAATTTTATGAAAATCGGCATCTTTCATTTTGCCAGAAGTTCCGCCTTCAGGCGGTGTGGCACCGCCGAGAGGCGGAACTGCAAACTGAAAAGTGCAAACCACCTTTCAGGCAAAATGAAAGATGCCTATAAAGAACAACTTCTTATCCTGTACTCAGTTTTATCCGTCCAACCTATGGTTGAATATAATGGCATAAAAAATGAATGTCAATGGCTGTCCATAAAATTTTATGAAAATAGACTGTGTACGAGGACAAAAAATCGGGAACGGGCGAGAAAGTCGGCTTTTTCCCAAACGGGCCGACTTCCCAACTGCAAGAAAAAGCCGGGTTTCCTTCCTCAATCATTATTTTTGTCCTGTACACAGGAAAATAGATTACAAACTTTGGCATCCTTCATCCATCAGCTTACAGTTTTTTGAGACGAAAAAGTTTGTGGTTCCGCCTTCAGGCGGTGCCACACCGCCTGAAGGCGGAACTGCAAACTTTTCCCATCCGAAAAGTGCAAACCACTTTTCATATGAAATGAAGGATGCCCAAACTTTCGTTTTTTTTTGAAGGATGCCTCACCTCATTTTCCTTGATCTGTAAGGAACTTTCAGAAAAGGTTTGAAATTTGACTTTTTTTATGCTAATTGACAGCAGTACTTTGTTTGACAGTTCAAATTTTTTTAACGCCAAAGGAATTGACACGCACGATTTAAAAAATCGTTCTACTTCATGTTTAAAACCTTTTTGAGTTCAAGTTCAAGTTCAAGTTCAAAGACTCAGAAATACCATTTTCCCTAGAAGGTGTTTGAAAACTCCCTGCCCGAAACTGGGACAATCTTTTTGTTGAACTCTATAGATGGTCGGGGACAAGTGTCAGGGGATTGCCAAATCTGGCGGCAACCCGAGCCGATCAAGGGAAATTGGTTTGACATCCAACACAATCAAGAGGAATGACATGGCCGGCAGAAAAGGAAACATTTTGGCGGTTGATGACACCCACGCCAACCTGCGCCTGTTGGCAGGCATTTTTGCGGAACGGGAATATAGGGTCCGGCCAGTTCCAGACGGCGCGATGGCAGTTTCGGCCGCCCAGGCCGAACCTCCGGATCTGATACTGCTCGACATCATGATGCCCGGCATGGATGGCTATGAGGTCTGCGAAAGATTGAAGGCAGATGAACGAACCTGCGATATCCCCGTCATCTTCATCAGCGCAAAGAACGATCTCTTTGACAAGGTGAAAGGCTTTTCCCTCGGAGGGGTGGATTACATCACGAAACCGTTTCAGGCCGAGGAGGTTCTGGCCCGAGTGGAGACGCATCTCTCCTTGCGAAGCCTGCAAACGCGCCTTGAAGAGAAAAACAAGGCATTGACCGACGCCTTGGAACAACTCAAGGCCACGCAGAATCAGCTGGTCCTTCAAGAGAAGATGGCCGCGCTGGGCCATCTTGTGGCCGGAATTGCCCATGAGATCAACACCCCCCTAGGTGCCATTCAGGCCTCGATCAACAACATCACCAACGCGCTCAATGCATCGGTCCGGGAACTGCCCCGACTGATTCAGCATCTCTCTTTTGAGCGTCAGGCTGATTTCTTTGCGCTTTCAGAAGCCGCCCTGAAAAGCAAGGAGACCCTATCTTCGAGAGAGGCCAGGAAAAAGAGGCGGTCACTCAGAAAGGTGCTGGAAGACCACGAAATTGATGACGCAGAATCCGCGTCAAACATTCTGGTGAACATGGGCGTCCATCAGGATGTCTCTGCCTTCATCCCCCTCTTGAAGGAGAAGGAGAGCCCCTTCATCTTGCAAACCGCATACAACCTGTTTGTCCAGCAGAACAACAGTCAGAACATCAAGACCGCGGTGGAGCGGGTCTCCAAAGTGGTCTTTGCCCTGAAAAGCTATGCCCGGCATGATGATTCGGGCCAGATGATCCAAGCTGTCGTCACGGAGGGGATTGACGTGGTGCTGACCCTCTATTACAATCAGCTGAAACGGGGGATTGAGATCATAAAAAATTACAGTGCCGTGCCTCACATCCCCTGCCATCCGGACGAACTGAACCAAGTCTGGACCAATATCATTCACAACGCGATTTATGCCATGGATGGCAAGGGCCAGCTGGAAATTTCCGTTCGGGCCTCAGAGGGGGCCGATTCCGACCCGGAAGCCGGTTGGATCATCATCCGGATGACCGATTCAGGCAAAGGTGTTCCAGATGATGTTCGGGCCAAGATGTTCGAGCCCTTTTTCACCACCAAGCCGGCTGGGGAAGGGAGCGGATTGGGGCTGGACATCGTCCGGAAGATCATTGACCGGCATCAGGGGCGGATAGACGTGGAAAGCGAGCCAGGCAAAACAACATTCAGCGTATTCCTGCCGATTCGGCAGTAGGTTCACGTGCCCGTGAACGTGAACATGAACGTGCCCGTGAACGTGAACTTGAACGTGAACTTGAACATGAACATGAACATGAACGTGAACGTGAACATGAACGTGAACATGAACATGAACATGCCCGTGAACGTGAACATTCATTTGCAGGCAAGTTCAAGCATAAGTCCAAGTTCAAGCATAAGTCCAAGTTCAAGTATAAGTTCACGTTCACATATAAGTTCACGTTCACGTATAAGTTCACGTTCACGTTCAAGTATAAGTTCACGTTCAAGCATAAGTCCAAGTTCAAGTATAAGTTCACGTTTACGTATAAGTAAGTATAAGTTCACGTTCACGTATAAGTTCACGTTCACATTCAAGTATAAGTTCACGTTCACGTATAAGTTCACGTTCACGTTCACGTATAAGTTCACGTTCACGGGCTCCCAAATCCGTTATAATCAGCAATTTTTTGTCCTGTACTCAGGGCCAACAGTCAACAAACAACCAACGGACAACCACCAACATGCCTGAAAAAGCCATCTTATGCGTTGATGATGAGCAGATCATACTGACCAGTCTTAGAGATCAGCTCCAGAGGCATTTCGGCAGCCGTTACAGTTATGAATTCGCTGAAAGTGCCGATGAGGCCTTTGAAGTCATCCAAGAATTTTATGAGGACGGGGTTGAAATACTGATCATTGTGTCTGACTGGCTCATGCCGGACATGAAGGGGGATGAGTTTCTCATACGGGTCCATCAGCAGTTTCCGGGCATTGTGAAGGTGATGCTGACCGGACAGGCGAATGAGGAGGCCATTGAACGGACTCGGAAACATGCGAACCTGCATCGCTGTCTGCACAAACCTTGGAGCGAGGACGAGCTGATTGAAGCCCTCATATCCGGATTGGAGATGTGACGTCATGAGCAAGCCTGCGATCTTATGTGTGGACGATGAGTCCGTCATTCTGACCAGTCTCAGGGATCAGCTCATCCATCATCTCGGAAGCGAATACACCATCGAAGTGGCCGAAAGCGGTGAGGAGGCCCTCGAGCTGCTTGAGGATCTGTTGGAAGAGGGGATTGAGGTCCCGCTCATCATCTCCGATCAGATCATGCCGGGGATGAAGGGGGATGAATTGCTGATAAAGGTTCACAACCGCTATCCCAAATCCCTGAAGATTTTCTTGACCGGCCAGGCCAATGCCAACGCGGTGGGTAATGCCGTCAACTGCGCGAATCTCTATCGCTACATTTCCAAACCTTGGGATGAGTCGGATCTCAAGCTGACGGTGACAGAGGCCTTGTACAGCTATTCCCGGGACAAGCAGCTTGCGGAGCAGAACAAGCTTCTGGAAAAACTGTATCTCCAGGCCCAGGAGGAGATCGCGGAGCGGAAACGGGTGGAAGCCCTGCTCGCGGATGCGAATCAGTCCCTGGAACTGAAGGTGAGGGAACGGACCCACGAGCTCTCCCATGCCATCGAAAATCTGAAAAAGACCCAGGATCAGCTCATCGCGCAGGAGAAGATGGCCTCCCTCGGGATGCTCACCGCGGGCATTGCCCATGAGATCAAAAATCCCCTGAACTTCATCAACAGCTTCGCGCTCCTCTCTGTGGAATTGGCAGGCGAACTGAAAGACATTCTTGAATCGGTAAAAGGACGCTTGCTTCCTGACGCGCGTGAAAAGACCGATGAAATCCTGAACATCCTGCAATCAAACGCGGCCAACATTCACGAAGAGGGCCTCCGGGCCGATGGCATCATCCGCAGCATGCTGATCCATTCTCACGGATGTCCCGGCCTTCCCCAAGAGACGGATGTGAATGACCTGCTGGGCGAGGCCGTGAATCTGGCCATTCACAGCATGCGAAGCAAGGACACCTATTTTGACATCCGCATTGAGGGGGACTATGACCCGACGATTGGGCTGGTGCAAGTGATCCCCCAAGATATGTGCCGGGTGTTCATCAACCTGATAAACAACGCATATGATGCCACTCGCAAAAAAAGGGAATCTTCAGGAGATGATTATGTCCCACGCCTTGATGTGCGTACCCGAAATCTGACCGGTCATATTGATATACGAATCCGGGACAACGGCACCGGCATCCCTGATGAGTTGGTCCCTGAAATCTTCAACCCCTTTGTCACGACCAAACCGACAGGCGAAAGGACCGGGCTGGGACTCTCCATCAGCTACAACATCATACAGGGCCATCAGGGAAGCATTGATGTGAACACAAAAGAGGGGGAATACGCGGAGTTTGTCATCAGACTGCCCAAGAGAGGCGTGAAGCGTGAGACGTGAGGCCCCAGGCCCCGTTTGCCCTTGCCCCTTGCCACGGGCACGGCACGGGAATTCAGTCACAGATACTAAAAAAAGGGACCGATATGCCGACCAAGATACTCTTTGTTGATGATGAGCCGAAGTTGCAACTTGTCATCCGTCAGTTGTTCAGGCATGAGATCCGAGATGGGGAATTCGACTTCGCGTTTGCCTTGAACGGGGTGGAGGCGTTGGACCACCTGAAGGCGGATCCGAAGACTGACATTGTGATGACCGACATCAACATGCCGAAGATGAACGGTCTGACCCTGCTGGCCGAACTGCAGTCATTGAAATCCTCGCTCAATCCGGTCCTGACCGCCATTGTGGTGTCTGCTTATGGGGACATGGGGAACATCAGAAAGGCGATGAACGCCGGCGCGTTTGACTTCTTGGTGAAACCGATTGATTTTCAGGACATAAAGATCACGCTCGCCAAGGCGGTGGACCATGTCCGCCAGATCAGAACGGTGATGGCACAAGAGCAACGGGCCAAGGCGGCGTTGCACAAGGCAAACGAAGAACTGGAAATGCGGGTGAGGGCGCGCACGGCCGAGTTGGAGAGAACCAACGCCCAGTTGCATCAGGAGATTGTGGATCGGAAATCGTGGGAAGAAGCCCTGAAAAAGAGTGAGAACCGAACCCGCAGCATCATCGAAAACGCCCCCATAGGCATCTATATCACAGATGAAAGCGGCTCATTCGAATTTGTGAATCCTGCCTTTTGCAAAACTTGCCGCTGGGCATCCTCGGAGCTTCTCGGCAGGCATTTTTCCCAGATTTTTCCTGAAGAACAGCGTGAGGCGCTCGCAGACTTGCATCATCAGTTTATGGCCGAGGAGGCTCACATTCGAGGCGCCGAATGGAATGTGACCACACGAGCGGAAGAACATCTGACGATTCTGGCTGACGCCGCCCGGGTGACCGGACATGACGGACGCCCCAAGAATGTGACGTTCATCACCGACATCACCCACCGAAAGCAGATGGAACAGGAATTGCAGATGGCCAAGGAGACGGCCGAAATGGCCAGCAAGGCCAAAAGCGAATTTCTGGCAAACATGAGCCACGAGATCCGCACCCCGATGAACGCCATCATCGGCATGGGCGATCTGATCATGGGCACGGACATGAGTGCCAAACAGCGGGAATACCTGAGCATCATCCGGTCCTCATCGAAATCCCTTCTGGCCCTTCTCAATGACATTCTTGATTTCTCAAAAATCGAGGCGGGAAAGCTTGATCTTGAAACCGCGCCCTTTATGCTGGACGACCTGCTGAACGAGGTGGCAGACAATTTCAGGAACATGATCTTTCAAAAGGAGATAGAGCTGATCATGGATGCCGAGCCAAATGTGCCCTGTGCGCTGATGGGGGATCCGCTTCGTCTGCGCCAAGTTCTGGTGAATCTGCTCGGCAACGCGTTCAAGTTCACTGAAAAAGGAAACATCTGCCTCAGAATCGAGGTGAGGGAACAGAAAGCGGATGAGGTGGTTCTGCGTTTCCTCATCTCAGACACCGGCATCGGCGTCCCTGAGGAGAAGGTTGAGGGGCTTTTTGACGCGTTCAACCAGGCAGACACCTCGGTATCCAGAAAATATGGGGGCACCGGCTTGGGGCTGACCATCAGCCAAGGACTGGTCCAGATGATGGGGGGTGACGGCATAACGGTGGAGAGCGAACCGGGCAAGGGGAGCGTATTCTCCTTCACCGCCCGATTGGGCCGGCTGAAATCTGGAAAGCAGGCGGTTCGCACACTTCCCGAGGCCATCCAAGGAATGAACGTTCTTGTGGTCGAAGACAACGAGCTCACCCGGATGATGCTCGGCAAAATGCTCGAAAGTCTCGGTTTGGGAAGCAGAAGTGTCGGGACGGCCGAGGAGGCCCTTGACACGCTGAGATCAGGGGACATTCCGTTCGACTTGGTGGTCATTGACTGGAAACTGCCCGGCATGGACGGCTTGAAAGCCTCGGAGATGATTTTGGGGGATGAGTCCCTGAATGCCCCGCACATCATCCTGATGAGCGCATATGGCCGTGAAAATCTGATCTCACACGCGGAGCGTATCGGCATCAGTGGCTTTCTGCTCAAGCCCTTCAGCTATTCATCCCTATTCAACATCATCGCGGAGGCCTTCGGGTACGCGCCCGAGCCGAAAGATGATTTTCCAGAAAATGAAAACTTCAAGGGAATTCCCATTCTCTTGGCAGAAGACAACAAGGCCAACCAGCTGGTGGCCTGCGAGATCCTCTCCAAAGCCGGATTTGTCGTTGACCTTGCGGAAAACGGCATCCAAGCTGTGGCGGCTGTCCAGAACAATGCGTACGCGGCCGTGCTCATGGATATCCAGATGCCGGGGATGGACGGGCTGGAGGCGACAAGGCAGATTCGGAAATGGGAAAAAGCTCAAAGCTCAAAGCTCAAAGCTCAAAGGGAGAAGGCGCGAAGCTCAAAGCCCGAGTCTGAAAGAGACTTACAGCTTACAGCTTACAGCTCACAGCTTCCCATCATCGCCATGACCGCCCACGCGATGAAAGGGGACCGGGAACGTTGCTTGGACGCGGGGATGGATGATTATGTGAGCAAGCCGATTGACCGGGCCGAACTTTTCAGGACATTGAGAAAATGGGTGTCGGCCAGTGGTCTGTGGTCTGTGGCCAGTGGCCAGTTGGGTGCGACAAGCAACAAACAAGAAACAACAAGCGACAAGCCTCTTGCCGCTGACCGCGCCGCGCTTCCGGGAATAGATGTGTCAGACGCGCTCCGGCGGACTGGCATCTCTTGGGAGATCTTTCGCAAACTTCTTCAGGAGGTTTGCGAAGATCAGAAGATGGTTTTCAAGGAGATGAAAAAGGCGTTGGCAGATGCGGACCAAAAGGAGCTCAGACATCTGGCCCATTCCATGGCTGGTGCAAGTGCCAACATTTCCTCGTATCCACTTCACAAAGCGGCCCGATCCCTCGAATACGCCGCAGATGAAGATGCCGACGCGCTTTTCAGCATTCTGGAATCCGTTGAAAGGGAATTGGCACAGGTGACCGAAACCGTTGCCTCTATTGCGGAGACAGGAGAGGATCAAAAAGTTGATCAGGAGAAGCCTGAGCCGGCAGACATGGCTGACCTCCTCGCATCCTTTGAAAAGCTGGCGGATTGCTTGGACAATCTGGATCCATTCGGCAGTTCGGAGATCATAGAACCCCTCCTCAGATGGCGACTGCCTGAGGATATGAAAAAGACGATCCAGAGACTGAACATGTTTGTCAAAGATTTCGGATTTGAAGAGGCGGCTGAGGTGCTGTCGGAAATCATGGAGAAAGTTGCAAGCTCGAAGCTGTAAGCTCGAAGGTCAAAAATGGCAGCTTGCAGCCAAAATACAGCTTTCACCCTATTGACTTCACCGTCTTTATTGATGAAAAGAGAGTCCATGATGCCTTCGCCGACGACATATGCATGGATGAAAATCCGGGCACGAACATGTGAAATCAGCAGCCATTTACATAGGAGCGGGGCATGGTCGGCTCGACCATCTAGGGGCAATGGTATTTCTGAACCTAGCTAAAAGTTCACGTGCACGTTCATGTTCACGTTTACGTTCATGTTCACGTGCACGTTCACGTTTACGTTCATCTTCACGTTTACGTTCATGTTCACGTGCACGTTCACGTGCACGTTCACGTTTACGTTCAGGAATTCGATACCATAACAGTGAAAAAGAAACTGGGAAACATAAAACCATTTTTTCGCTTTCCTATTTGGAAAAAAAAGGTAAACTAAAAAATTCCAACCTGTGCGGAGGGCCTCTTGGTACCGGGTACTGGCCTCCGGATTCAGGATTTCAGCGGGCGTCTTTCCTGAAAGACCCGCTCACTGCTGACCTGACTGCACAGGCAAATTTGGTCACAGTTGCCAGGAAGGGGAACAATTTCAACGATAATGAGCAACAAGATTCTTATCAACGCGTCCGATCCTGAAGAATGCAGAATCGCGAAAGTGAAAGAGAGCAAGCTGGAAGAATTCCATATTGAAAGCGCTGCAAGGGAAATTACCCAGGGGAACATATATAAAGGTGTCATTACCCGGATTGAACCGGGACTTCAGTCCGTGTTTGTTGATTACGGCGCGGATCGGCACGGTTTCTTGCAGAAAAGCGAAATCCACAGCGATTATTTTCAGGACAACGATGCAGGAAAACATTCCATCGAAAATCTTGTCAAACGCGGGCAGGAACTCTTTGTCCAAGTCACAAAAGATCCGATCATGAGAAAGGGCTCCATGCTCACCACTTTCGTCTCCCTGCCGGGAAGGTACATTGTTCTCATGCCGGGAAGCAAAAACCGGGGAATCTCACGCAAGATAGAGGATGAAAAGGAACGAAGCCGGCTGAAGGAGATGATAAAGGATTTGAAGCTGCCCACGGGGCACGGCATCATCGTCCGCACCGCGGGGATCGGCTGCACCAAGACCCTTATCAACAGGGATCTCAGATATCTGTTGCGGTTGTGGAAGAACATCAATCAAAAGGGGATAGATGAGGATGCCCCCGCGCTTCTTTACAAGGAGCGAAACCTTGCGGTCCGATCCATAAGGGATTATTTCACCCCTGATGTGAAGGAGATTCTCATAGATGATGAGAAGGTGTATCATGAGGTGAGGGACTTTGTTCACATCATCTCCCCGAGATACACCCGGATCGTCAAACATTACAAAGGGGAAAAGCCGATCTTCACAAAGTATCAGCTGGAAGATCAGCTGGCCTCTGTTTTTGAAAATCGAGTGGCCCTGAAATCCGGAGGGTCCATTGTCATCGATCAGACCGAGGCGCTGGTGGCCATTGATGTCAATTCGGGCAAGGCGATTCACAAAAGATCCTTGGAACAGACCGCGTATCGGGCCAACATGGAGGCGGCCGAGGAGATTGCCCGCCAACTCCGGATGAGAGATCTGGGTGGGCTGATTGTCATTGACTTCATTGACATGAAGGATGCCAAGCACAAGTCGGGCGTCGAAAAGGCGCTGAAGGCCCAGATGAAGAATGACAAGGCCCGGATAAAGTTCGGCAAGATTTCCAAATTCGGCCTTCTGGAGATGTCGAGACAGCGCATCCGGCCGTCCATCGAATTCGGCAGCCACATCCCATGCAGGTATTGCGGGGGGAAAGGGCTGATCCCCTCCACTGAGACCTTGGGACTCAGTTTCCTCCGCAAGCTCCATCTTGAGACGGTGAAGGAGAACATATCGTGCATAAAGGCGACTGTGCCGGTGGAGGTGGCGGACTATCTGTTGAACAAAAAGCGGAAGGATATCCTTGACTTGGAAATGCGCCATCAGATCAGCATCCGGATTGAAGGGGAGAGAAAAATGCTTCCCAAGGAGATCAACATCACTTCCGAATAAGCTGTAAGCTCTATGCTTAGAAGGTGTTTTCAAACACCCTCATGAGCGGGCCATCCCCTGAGATGATTGGACAGACCGGAGATGGCCATCTCCCGGAAACCCGCGCCATTGCGGGAGTTTTCAAACACCTTCTACAGCTTTTACAGGGATTCTTGCAAAATGACCATGGAGGAGACGCTCAAAGAGATTGACAGGCTCAAGACATTTTATGCTTTCCTTGATAGCAAGGGGGATTGACACGAACGATTCAAAAAATTGTTCTACTTTTTTTGGGGCCAAAAGGGATCGACACACTAAATGGAGGCCCGTAGGGGCCGACATGTTTGTAGCACTCTATGAACGCTTGACGCGAGCAAAAGCCCGAAGCAAGCTTCCCACGGGATGACCGAGCCTGATGCAAGCAATGGAGGCGCAAAGATGGCCTCTTGGGATGACAAGGTCTCAACCACCTGCCATCTTTGCACTCCTTTTGCTTGAGCCTTCACAAACAATGATGGGAACACCGAATGGAGGCCCGTAGGGGCCGACATGTTTGTAGCACCCCACCCAGCCTTCCCCGTGCAAATTGTGAATCACACGGGATGGCCGAGCCTGATGCAGGCGATGGAGGCGCAAAGATGGCCTCTTGGGATGACAAGGTCTCAACCACCTGCCATCTTTGCACTCCTTTTGCTTGAGCCTTCACAAACAATGATGGGAACACCGAATGGAGGCCCGTAGGGGCCGACATGTTTGTAGCACCCCACCCAGCCTTCCCCGTGCAAATTGTGAATCACACGGGATGGCCGAGCCTGATGCAGGCGATGGAGGCGCAAAGATGGCCTCTTGGGATGACAAGGTCTCAACCACCTGCCATCT
>JAOZRQ010000688.1 GCA_029940115.1 Desulfobacterales bacterium | reverse complement strand
AAGAGAATTGTATTCTCCGACAATGTTCCAGAATTCAAACTTCTTTGCTTTTCCAAATTGACCATTTACAGCCTTGAAATCATGCCTTTCGCCTTTTAAATTTTTCTCAAATGCCAATAAAAACGATGACTTTCCCGTCCCGTAAGAACCAATAATATTAAACGAGCGGGAGCCTGTTTTATAATCATTGACAATCTGTTCAAAAATCCGTGTCGTATTCGACGTGGGAATGTACTGAACATCTGTGTCAGCATCCCTGATAATGTTGATCGAAGGTGAGAAGTCAATTTTCATAATACTTATCTAATAACGTGTTTTTGTCTATTTTTTTTCTGAACTGCAATTCACGGATCCCGGCATCATCAGAAAATATAACTTGGTTTGGGAATTGTACCAGAATTTCTTGAATTTTCTTCATGAGTCCGCTTTCATTCATGGCGTACACCATGCCGATGCTATTTTCACCGTTCAGGATGTCTCGAAAGGAAATTGAATCGCTATATTTCTGATCAAGAATAGAAAACAAAAGAATTTCAACAGGAATTTCTTCTCGCTCTTTGCTTTCAACTTTATACCATAGCTCTTTGCCAGATCTGTCGAATTTCTGTAACAGATCAAAATCAATCAGCAAACCGGAAAAGTCATCCTCAATATTTCTGATTCTTCCTTTTAGTCTCAGATACATTTTAACGAATACATCAATATCTGCACTGAGCGAATTTAAACTCACTGAAAAACTTCCTTCTTCACATTTCCGCTTCAGAAAACTGAGCAATTGCTCTTTCGTAAACTCAATTTTTTCTTTTCTGAATTCATTGAAAAACAGGGAATAGAGGGTTGCTTTCCCTTTTGTCACCAAATGATAATGTAATAGCCAGCTTGTGCCAGTATTTTCCAAATAAGGGTCTTTTCCATCTTTGCCAAAGAGATAATGGGCTGTCTCATTCAGTTGTTCTTGTTCATCAACCAAATCAAAGGCTTTTATCCAATACCGGATGGAGTTGACCATATTTTTGCCGACACCTAAAGCTACAACCGCGTCATCATCTGAAAAGTTTTTCCCTGACTCAAGAAAGTCATAACCTTTCTTAAGCCAAAACTGTCGGCAATGGAATTTTTCATGCCCTGAAAAAAAAGGTTTCCCCATTATCCCTTCTCGTAGGTCATAAGTTCTCTGGAAGTCTTGAAAATGATTCCCACAAGTGCCTAAAATCACTGGCACCCGGGATTTTGTGCCTACTTTTCGGCTGTCAATGATTTCAGTATGTTACGAGAACTTATGACTGACGAGATCCTTTTAAGAGTCAAACAACTGAACAGATGAAATAAGTCAAGTAAAAGTGAAATCAGACCAATCTTCTCAGAACCATAAGTGCAAACTCACGTTCCACGTTTCACTTCACGTTTGCCGGAAACTTGATGATATACATCTTTTCCGGCATGTCAATAAAAGTCCACAATCCCACGCCTCTCACGCCATGTTCCACGGCCAAGAACACGGCAGAATCTTCCATCATAAACTGCCCCCAACCACATTTAGTATATAATATACATTTTTCTGGGTATGTCAACAGAAATTCAAAAAAAGTGGGTAACATGTCATACCTTTATTATAAGGAGCCATTGAATTGGTCTGATCACTCTAAAAAAACAAGTATATTAATTTTCAAGGTTCCTTGTGCTTGCTTGTGCAGAATCCACCCTTTCTTTCGGGCCAAAGAACAGCCAATTCAAATTCAATAAATTAATATTTTTTGAAAGTCAACCTTTAATTTTCATAAGGGATTTCAAAATAAATAATTTCCCCTCAAAAGGGAGGGGTATATTAATTTTTGGGGTTTCTTGTGCAGAATCCACCCACCCTTTCCTCCCGGTTTAGTCATCATATGATTCAGCCACACTTCACGTCTCTGAGCACCCTGTTCTCATGCAAAGGCAACATTGGCCTAGCAACAGCCTCCCGGCTTTCATGCTCACGCAGGAAGCTTTCAAAGCGATTGCGGAACAGACTCCTTTTCGCAAATGCAACCTTCAGCTTGCAACCGATATTCCTTGCATTTGTCATTTTCATATGCGATCTTCTTACAATTCATAACAAGTTTCAAAACTGTTTGAGAAACAAAATCAGATCATCAGGAAGTCTCTTTGTATTCAAAGACACAACATCCTCTCCTATTTCGTTGATGCCATCTTCGGCGTAATACCAGAAGGTTTCATTCCCTTCAAAGCATATTTCGGCATAAAGACCTTTTTTTTCCCAATAGAATCCGAGAATGCCTGAATTTCCCAAGGTCGGTTTTGGGACAGGGGCATGTCTTGGTAACAAGCGGAGCAAGCGGATTCCATCATAAACCGTTTGCTTGGTCGGAGGGGCACCCTCGTAGCCGTCCCAATCATTCGGCAGTGTCAAATAACTGATCAGCTGATTGGTCAAGTCGGCAAATCTGTCCTTTGTTGGATGGACAGGCAAATCCCTGTTCCAGTCAGATTTGAAGCTTTTGAAATTGGATATTTCGACATTATATCTCGTCCGCCAACAAACAGCTTTTTGAGAATCAGGCGCATATCGGAATATACAAGAGCTTTCGTTCATCCACTTGTCAGGAGATTTGAATAAGCGAAATGGGGGCCCTTTACGCTCAATAACAGAATTCTTTTTCCAAGACTCAAGCATCAGTCTCGTCCTCCATCAGTTTCTCAATTTCCTCAGAAATCAGTATGTTCTGCCTTGTCCGCACCTCAAACTCAGTGATCGCCTCATTCAGTGCGTTTGCAAGCGATTTTGCCGTGATATGAGAGGCGTTCAGCACGGCTTCTTCCTTTCCGTTTCTTCTCAACAGGATGAACACATCATTTTTTGACATCCCCACCCCGAACTCATTAAAATAAATATCGGGCAGATCACTCGATCTCATTACATCCATCATCTGTGTTTCAGCCATAAATACCTCCTGAACGAAAACTGTAGAAGGTGTTTGAAAACATCTGCCACCCTCTGCCGTGCCCTTTGTTGTCCCTGCCCGAAACCAGCACAGATAGGGGCACGGGCAGGAGGGGCACGGGCAGGGAGTTTCCAAACACCTTCTAGTACACCACTTTTTAAGTTCGTACCCCCTCGCCCGGCTCGGACTTCGGCGTGAGCTCAGACTTCGGCGAGCTCAGACTTCGGCGAGCTCAGA
>JAOZRQ010000687.1 GCA_029940115.1 Desulfobacterales bacterium | reverse complement strand
GCGTCGCACCGCCTGAAGGCGGAACTACAAACTCATTCGTTTTGCAAAAGAGAGGCTTTGAACCATGAGACCGCTTCCCTCATGAACTCTTTTTGGTGTTCCGGGTTGCTCATGCGATGGTCTCCCTGGTTCTGGACGATTAATCTCTTGGGTCCTCTGACGTTCTGATAGATCTCCCTGCCATGGGAGACCGGTATCACCTCATCCGCCTCTCCATGAAAGAGTAAAATGCCATGAATTTTTGGAAGGGCATCGGAAATGTCAAACTGGAGGTTCCTTTTATAAAAGGAGGGGTCCGGTGGCCGATCTGAATCGGCGGACCGCCGAATGGCCTCAACGGCCTCAATCGTGGAAGATATACGCAACGGCGCGGCAATGGTGACAATCGAGTCAACCTCAGGCATCCCTGCCGCCGCGATGCAGACCGCCCCTCCCATGCTGCTCCCGAACAATCCAATTTTCCTCCCGATATCCTCCCTGGATCGGAGCGTCTCCACCGCGCGGCGCAGATCCTCGCATCTTGCCTTGAGAGAGGTGACATCCGTAAAGTTCCCCTCGCTTTCCCCGCACCCCCGGTGGTCAAATCTGAAAAATGCCATGCCGCATTCATTGCACTTTTGTGCCAGAGCGATCTGCTTGGGCGAATTCCCGCTGCTGAAAAGCCCATGACACCCCACGACCACAGGCGGATGGGGAGCCGCCGGCAGGTGAAGAACCCCCCTCAGAAGAAAATTGTCGGATGCAAAACGAATTGATTTGCAAACTGCGTCTGTTGATATGTTTACACTCATTCATCTGTAACCTTACTTCAATGTTCAAAAAAACATCTCCCCGCTCCTGCCGGGTTGACAAATTCGGCAGGGTTTCAGATGTGCCAATCCAAAACGAGCGTGGTGGCAAGAAACCCGGCCCCCGATAAAAAACGTCGGGGGCAAGCTTTTTTTCCAAACGGGCAGATTTCCAGACCGTCAGAAAAAGCCGAGTTTCTTTTCCCATTCACTTTTTTTGTCCTGTACACAGTACAAAATTAAAGCCATATTCAATTTTTAAGGACTTGTCAACCTTAATTTTTCCTGATTATAACGGATTTAGGGGAGCCCTGCCTGTGTCCCTTCCCTCACGCTCATGGGCGACGGGCATGTCCGTGCCCACAAATGCTCACGGACAAAAAAATTGTGGTGGCAAGAAACCCGGCCCCCGATAAAAAACGTCGGGGGCAAGCTTTTTTCCCAAACGGGCAGATTTCCAGACCGTTAGAAAAAGCCGGGTTTCTTTCCCCATTCACTTAAACCCGGCTTTTTTCCCAAACGGACATTGTCAGGAGCGAAACAGGATTTCTTTCGGATGTTTCTGGTTCTAACGGTTTTTGTGGTTTCCGACATGATCCGCAGATGAACGCAGATGAACGCAGACAGACGCCCACGGCCTGTGCGGCCGGTCAGAGTGCGGGAGCATCAGCGTTCATCCGCGTCCATCCGCGGTTTGCAGGGATCACAGCCGTCTGAAATCTTATGCAACCACAAAATCCGTTAGAATCAGGGATGTTTCAAATAATCAGACTGTGTACAGGACAAAAAATTGGGAATGGGCGAGAAACCCGGCTTTTTCCCAAACGGCCGACCTTCCAACTGCAGGAAAAAGCCGGGTTTCTTTTCCCAATCATTTTTTTGTCCTGTACACAGATAATCAGATTTATTTTTTCAGTTCTTGAAATTTACACAGAAATCATATAAACATTTGGGCATCTTTCATTTTCAGAAGTTTGCAGTTCCGACTTCAGGCGGTGTCGCACCGCCTGAAGGCGGAACTACAAACGGACCGAACGCGGCCCTCCCCGAAAAGCGTTATAATCAGCCAACTGCGTACAGGACAAAAAAGGTGACTGAGAAAGAAACCCGGCTTTTTTTTGCAGTTGGGAAGTCGGCCCTTTTGGGCTTCAAAGACCTACGAGGTTTCAAAAACCTCGTAGGTCTTATATGCAAAAACTTATGATCAGGTACTTAGTATCTTGAACAAAGGCGCGAAGGAGATATGGACCCATCCCTGAAAAAATGCTTGAACTTGAAACATGGCGGGGTGATCAGTCTTGTGGGTGCGGGTGGAAAGACGACCCTGATGTTCGGGATCGCCAAGGTGCTCTCCGATGCTGGCGATCTGGTCCTGACCACCACCACCACAAAGATGATGAGACCCGATCCTGATCAGTCCCGTCATCTGATCCTGTCCGATTCTCTGGAGGAAATTCTGGAGAGGGCGAGGGAACTGGTGGGACACCCTGCCCGGCTTTCGGACAGGGGAAAGGGCAGGGACACGGGCAAGGGTACGGGTACGGGCACGGACACGGGGGGGATTTTCGCGGCATCCGGATACGCGGACGCCCGAGGAAAACTCACCGGCCTTCCCCCGGAATTCATTGACGAACTCTGGAAATCCGGGATATTCCGCTGGATTCTGGTGGAAGCCGACGGCGCTGCAAGAAGACCCCTGAAGGCTCCGGCTCCCCATGAGCCACTGATTCCGAAATCCTCGGGATGGGTTGTCGGTGTGGCAGGTCTGGACGCAGTGGGGAAACCCCTTGGGGAAAGATGGGTGTTCAGACACGAGTTGTACGCCGAGATCACCGGGCTTTCCCCGGGACAATCCGTCACAGAGGCGTCCATGGCCGCCGCGTTCATCCATGAGAACGGCATTATGAAACAGACGCGTTCCTGCCCTGCAAATCCTTGCCGCATCGCGTTTCTCAACAAAGCGGATTGCCCGGGCACTCTGGAATCGGGGCGCAAAATCGCAAGCCTGCTTGACAGGAGGGGAAAGCGGTTGGAAAGAGTGTTGATCGGGAAGGCATTGTGCGATCCGGTGGTGGTGGAATGTTTCCTGTGACCGAAGTTCAGCCGCATCCGAAGCCGACCACGGTCACATCGTCCTGTCTCTCCTCTCCGCCTTTGTGATTCTCAAACGCCTGAAGAAAAATGTCTTTTTGCTTTTCAAATGGTTCTTTGTTGGATGTCTTCAGAAGCCTGATGAGACGGTCTCTGCCGAAACTGCGTCTCAATTTTCCGCCCAACTGATCCGAAAAGCCGTCGGTCAGCATATAGAATGCCGTTTTCTCCCGAACAGGGACCGTGTGGTTGCTGAACACAAAATTCAAATCCGAGCGTTTGTAGCCGATGCTTTTTCTGTCTC
>JAOZRQ010000174.1:8535-12017 GCA_029940115.1 Desulfobacterales bacterium | reverse complement strand
GAACTACAAACTTTTTCGTCTCAAAAAACTGTAAACTGATGGATGAAGGATGCCTCGCTTTCGAAAGGAAAGTTGTTGACATCCGCCATTCCTCATGGTGCAGGCATCCTCGTTGGCAGAGTCGGGCGGCATCTTTTCAATCAGCCACGAGCTGCAGATGGGAGTGTCCGCCTTCGGGGGCATTGACATGCGAGACATGCCAGTGCCTGCATTGGCGGGCCGGAGCTGCCATGGGAGAACACTTTGTGGCCCCCCGACAGCGCCGACATCTCAATCGCATGTGCCTCATGGCTCCACCGATTCCCTTTTTGGGCGACTCCCTTCTGTTCGGGGGCTCGCCTGCCATTCCCCCCTTTTTTCCTCTGGTCATCCATCCCTCTTTTGACATCTTCCCGACCTTTCCAATTTCCCCCCTGAAATCCTATTGGTATCAAAAGAAACTTGAAATGTCAAACAAAGTGGAACTTTTGTCCTTCTTTATGTGAACTACTAAGGATGGTTTATGAGAAGGATTGGCTGTGCATCTCTTTTGGCCATGGTCACGATGCGGCGCACCGATGCCGAGGCATGGATGAGGGGGATATCTCCGTAGGGATGGGCGATGGTGGGAATCAGCCGGCTTTCACCGGGGATTCTGGCAGGCCTTCCCGGTTTCAGGATTTCGAGATCCCCGTATGAGATGTCCGGAGGGGAGAGGTGTCTCAGAACCCGTTCCAATGTTCGGAGCGGAGACATGGCGGGGGTGTTCTGCCAGTTGATCCAGTCATTGATCAGTCCGTTGCAGAGATGTCTGACCTTGCCGCCCGCGTCCGAGCGGAGACCGTCCCACACGTCCTCCCTTGAGAAGATCAATGCCCCTGCGGTTTCCGAGTTCCTTTCCGAGTTCGGGGCGGACAGCCTGGCCAAAAGTTTTCCAGGATTTCCTCTCAGTCTGTCATTCCGGGCGTTGCTGAGAAAAGGGACTTTTCTCAGCAGCGACCCGGAATCCACCGACACCTGAAAATTTATGCCCGGGTACTTATGGAGTTGTTTTAAAGAAAATGACTGTCGCCGAACATGTCCGCATACTGGCAAAGGCCAGAGCCTTGCTGAAACTCAGAAATCGTGGACAATGAATGGGAACTTGTTCGGGATTGATCCGCAAAAATTTTGGATAAGAAGGGGATATGGAAACCGAAAAGATAAGACCGCTTGTCTGGATGGGTTCCTCGCTTGAAGATTTAAAAGAATTTCCTGAAGCGGTAAAAGATGAAATCCCGCATGTTTTTCTCTCCATGACGATTTCTCTTATGTGTTTATTTTTTGGTGTTTGGTTTTTAGTTTTTGCTCGCTCGGTTGCAAGCAAGTTGCCGACCACTGATGTCAGTAGCAAAATATGAATGCCGAGTCTTTTCGACAAATCCGGCACCATGGCATGAAAAAACGTCTTTGAAAAAACGGGAATTTGATGTAATATGTCTGATAATTCACGATGAACAGACAAAGTTGTTTGTTCGGGATATGGGGAACTTCTGTGTACAGGACAAAAATTCGGGAATGGGCGAGAAACCCGGCTTTTTCCCAGACGGGCCGACTCCCCAACTGCAAGAAAAAGCCGGGTTTCTTTCCTCAAATCATTTTTTTGTCCCGTACACAGGGGAAACTTCTAAGTTGTTCCTTTTGCAAAGGGATTCAATAATGGCACAATTGACACTTAATCTGCCGGACAGTCTGGTTGAACGGGTAAGATGTTTTGGTCAGGCCACCCAGAGAGGTGCCGAGGCGGTGTTGGCCGACACGCTGATGATGATGTGGCCTGCATGGGAGGATTTGCTGAACCGTGATCTTTTTCCACCTGTGGAAGGCCTTTCCGATGCGGAAATTCTGGAACTGGCGGATCTGAAAATGGATCCGGTTCGGAACGAGCGCCTGGGCGAGCTTCAGTCACGGGGGAAAATATCGGGGCTGACCGTTGCCGAACAATTTGAGCTTCTGGTGCTTGTCCATTTTTACCAGATCGGTCAGCTTCGGAAATCCGAGGGACTTGCCGAGGCCGTGCGCCGAGGCCCGCGAGGGGCGATGCCGTCATGACTGTCTCGGAAGATGTTCACCAACTGGTGAGGGAACGGGCGGGGAATCGTTGCGAATACTGCCTATGTCACCAGAATTATGTCATGGGCAGACTTCAGATTGACCATGTCTGTCCGATTGTCAAAGGCGGTTCGGATACGGAAGACAATCTGTGTCTGGTGTGCGAATTGTACAATCAGCACAAATGGACAAAGACAGAGGCGACCGATCCCCGGACAGGAAGGCGTGTTCCCCTGTTTGATCCTCGTAGACAGCGATGACGTGAGCATTTCACCTGGAGTGCGGACGGAACAAAGATCATCGGGCTGACGGATCGCGGTCGTGTCACGGTGAGTACACTTAAATTAAATAACGATCTGGCTGTCACGGTCCGTCGGAACTGGGTTCGTGCGGGATGGCATCCGCCGGAATGAGCTGAGGGACTGTTTTTGAGAAAAGAGGCTTCAGCTTATCTTTGTCGGAGAGTCAGAATGGCGGGGAAATAAGACAAGGGAAATATGTTCAGTGGGGCATTTTCTCCATGAGTTGCATGTCATCCACACAGATTGCGCCATCTTGCCCTCCCAAAATAAACCTTGAATCAAACAATGAATGAAAATCAGTTTGACGAAGGGTGTTTTTGTTCTGAACATGCCTCTCTTTCATATATGGAGCTTTTAGCAAAATGTTTGGCACTCCGGACAATCTTTTTGTTAAAGAATATAGAACCGTATTGGATTTTCTCCCTTCACTTCTGCACTCTTTTTTGTCTGACAGGTTTACCGAATTCAAAAGTTTTCGGAAAAAAACGGCAGTTCATCCCTCATCCATCACTCCTCATCCATCATCCATCACCCCTCATCCCCCATCCATCACCCCTCATCCATCATCCCTCATCCATCACCCCTCATCCATCACCCCTCATCCATCATCCTTCCGATAACCCGTTCAAACAACGCATGCGAGGCAATTTTCCCCATCTATGGGGGAGAATATTCCTATGCCAGAGGGAAGATATTGTCGCTTTGAGGGTAGAAATTTCCCGCTTGAATACTCTCCATACCCCATTGACCGGATCATCTGCAGGGAATATATTGCAGACAAGTTCGGCGGCCAGAAGAGCGACGAATCGGTTCCGAGGCTTGGGGGTGGCGGGCTTCCCTGTCCGCAGGGGAGAATATGACCCCCCCAGAGGGAGGATATGGCGACTCAGAGGGTAGAAATTTCCCGCTTGAATACTCTCCATACCCCATTGACCGGATCATCTGCAGGGAATATAGTGCAGACAAGTTCGGCGGCCAGGAGAGCGACGAATCGGTTCCGTGGTTTGAGGGCGGCGGGCTTCCCTGTCCGCAGGGGAGAATATGACCCCCCCAGAGGGAGAATATGGCGACGCAGTAGGTAGAAATTTCCCGCTTGAATACTCTCCATAC
>JAOZRQ010000174.1:0-8435 GCA_029940115.1 Desulfobacterales bacterium | reverse complement strand
ACCCCATTGACCGGATCATCTGTGGGGAATATATTGCAGACAAGTTCGACGGCCAGGAGAGCGACGAATCGGTTCCGTGGTTTGAGGGTGGCGGGCTTCCCTGTCCGCAGGGGAGAATATGGCGACGCAGTAGGTAGAAATTTCCCGCTTGAATACTCTCCATACCCCATTGACCGGATCATCTGTGGGGAATATATTGCAGACAAGTTCGACGATCAATATGGAATGATGAATGATGAGAGGAGGTGGTGGGATATATGCCTGTGCTTAATGGAGCAAGTCTGATCGGAAGGGTGACATGTTTTAACTGGAGTATATAATAAGGATAGGAGCAAGAAGAAAATGAAGCGTATCTTCAAGAAAAAACTGATGGCCATGGGAAAGGCCCTGGCCCTCGCGCTCGCAGTCTCTCTTGTGGCTGGCGGAATGGCGTATGCGGGTGACTTTGCGGCATACGGCCCGGATTGCGACGGGGACGGTGCCCCTAATCTTGGCGCGGTGACATTTGCGAATGAAATCTTTGGGGTGGGTTCTGGGGCGATGAAACTCCCGGATGGCAGCACGTTTCAGGTGGTTTATACCATGGCAACCGCGTTCATGGGGAGTGAAGGGTTCTTCATGACCTTTACCCTCGACAACGGGGCACAGTGGGGGGATTCTCTCACCTCCGCCAGTGTGATCTATACCCCCACCGCCGCGGGTAACGTCAGCGTCAACCTGACGGAATTGGGTCAGTCTGGACAGTCCTCCGCGAGGTTTTATATCAGTACGAACTCGAATACACCCACGGATGCGGGGGATACATTCACCCTGACCTTTAACGTCAAAAACGCGACCGCACTGGCCAAAGCAGGTCAAAAACTGAATATAGACGTTGAAGTGAAGACCGATAGCGGAAACCCTGTTGATTCACGCGAGAAGGTTTACTATGCAAAATCGAACGACGGTGTCCTTCTTGAACTGACTGCGGATGCGGATCACGACGATTTCTACATTGACGTGATCAAGGAGAGCAAACTCTTCACGGATCCGCCGGAATCGCTGACTGAAACGGAAGTAATCATCGGCATTGTCAATCTCACCAACGATGCGGCCAAAGAGGATGACGGGTGTACGGACTTCATGATCGGCCAAGGAGATGCGGATGGAACGACGACCGGAACGCTTACGATTGATGGTAAATTCGGCGCGTTTGCGAAGGCTCCCGGGAGTCTGTTCCTCAACTTCGACGGAGGCACACTCGCCTTCACAGTGAACGCTGACGCGACCAAGGCCACGCTTGAACTGACCAGCCTGCAACTGCAAATACTTGAGGCTGATCCGGATGGCGGCACGATTCATCTGCTGGTTGACGAAGTGACCCCGATTGATGAGTTTGTCCCGATTGGTGAGTTCAAGATCAATTATGGCACCGCCACTTATACCAAGAACGACAAGCTCCAGGGGGTTGAGTTGAACGAACTCCAAAAGAACGGCTCCTTCGCGCGCATTCCCTTTGTGCTGCCCCCAACTCAGGTGGGCGGTGCCGGTCCGTTCAGGCATTATGTGCGTATCGTCAATCCCTCCACAACGGATGGCAATGTCTATCTGACATTGGTAAATGACTTGGGAACCGCCTGTACCTTCGATCTGGAGCAAGTTGATGATGTTTATGACAATCCGGCTGTGAATGATGTTCTCAAGGCAGGCGCGGGCACCCAGATGATCAGCATTGACGCGCTTTACGATGCCGCTCAAGTCACATGTGCCAAGTTCAGCGTTCATGAATCTAATCCGCCGAATTTTCCCAAGCCGGGCAAGTTGCGTCTCGATGTGAATGCCGAGTTCGGAGAGACAGACACCCCCACGGGCGTCATCGTCAACTCTGTCACCCCGTTCACCGACGGCACGGGTTTCAGCATGGTTCCCTAGCACGATTTGAAGGTCGCCAGCGTTGAAGTCAGCCGTCTGGGCAGTCAGTCTGTGAAGCGAAGGCAAATCCGTTTCGCTTCACTTGACTGCCCTTCCAATGCCTGTCATTCAAATTTTTGAGGCAAGGGGCAATGGGCGAGGGTGTCGGAAAACAGACAGATCCGTGAATCCCAGGGACTTGCAAAGCAAGCTTTGCACTCCGAGCTGACAAAGATTATGTTGGAAGCTCTATATAAAAAAAACTCCATGATTTTCCGATATTGAAGCAATGGATTCCTGCTTTCGCAGGGATCGGATCTAGTAAGGATATGCCTCAAGGCATCAAACCCTGAGATTCATCCTTGCCAAACCCAATCCCCGTAGTTGCAGGAAACTACAAGGATCGGATGTAGCAAGGATATGCCTCAAGGCGTCAAACCCTGAGACTTATCCTTGCCAAACCGACTCCCTGTAGTTCCCAACAAACTTTTAACCGCCACTAAATTGAGTGGTCTTTTGAAAGGATGAAGCCATGAAAGTCTCTTGTATGCGTTTGTTCATGCGGCTTATCAGTCTCTTGATGCTTTTGGGTATGATGATGGCTCTGGTGTTTGGGACAGGGCAAAGGGCTTATGCAGGTGTTGGCGACTCGTGTGCAACTCAGAATGAATGCGGTTGTTTTGGAGCTACAAAGGCGATATGTCTTACGATTTGGAGGGATTGTAGCGACCCCATATACGCCGGCTTTTGCAGTGCGAATTGTTCTCCTGATTTGGAGTGTACCATCGCCCTTCCGACAGTTACGACTGCCACAGTGGACGCCTACACCTCCACAACCGCAACGCTCGGAGGCAATATTACCGATATCGGCATCGGGAATGCTACAGAAAGAGGGGTTTGCTGGAATACATCTGGAAACCCGACGATAACTGACAGCAACAATGGTGAAACCGGCAATTTCGGAACCGGAAGCTTTACAAGCGAAATCACAGAACTGCTTCCGAGTACCACTTATTATGTGAAAGCCTATGCGGTAAACAGCACAGGAACCGCGTACGGAAACCAGGAATCTTTTACCACATCTGAGCTGGTCGGAGATGTTCCTGTGGTCGAGACCCTTTCTGTTTCCAATATCACCTCAGACAGCGCATCCAGCGGAGGGGATGTCACCTCGGACGGCGGATCGCAGATCACAGAGAGAGGGGTCTGCTGGAGTGACTCATCACCGCCGACCATTGACGATGAACAATCAGTAGGCAATTCCCCGGACACAGGGGAGTTTACGAGCAACATCACAGGTTTGATCTCCAATATAAAGTATTACGTCAGGGCTTATGCCACAAACAGCCAAGGAACCGCTTACGGAGAAGTAAAGAGCTTCACGACAGACGGTGCCGATCCGACGACGCCGAGTGTGACAACGGCTGACATAAGCCTTGTCACATCAACCGGTGCGAAAAGCGGCGGAAATGTCACCTCAGACGGTGGTTCAAGTGTCACAGAGAGAGGGGTCTGCTGGAGTGACTCATCGCCGCCGACCATTGGCGATGAAAAATCAGTAGGTAATTCCCCGGACACAGGGGAGTTTACGAGCAACATCACAGGTTTGATCTCCAATATAAAGTATTACGTCAGGGCTTATGCCACAAACAGCCAAGGAACCGCTTACGGAGAAGTAAAGAGCTTCACGACAGACGGTGCCGATCCGACGACGCCGAGTGTGACAACGGCTGATATAAGCCTTGTCACATCAACCGGTGCGAAAAGCGGCGGAGAGGTGACCTCGAATGGCAACCTGACAATCACGGAGAGAGGCGTCTGCTGGAGTGAAAGTGCTCCTCCCACCATTGGCGATACAACATTAAAGGACGCTTCTTCGGCCTTGGGGACATTTACAAGCATTCTCACAGGGCTGAATCCCGGCACAAAATACTATCTCCGGGCCTATGCCACAAACAGCCAAGGGACAGGCTACGGGGAAGAAAAGCACTTTACCACAGCCATCACATCCGAGATTCCCTCTGTTGAAACCGTCCAAGTGTCTGGCATCACATTGGACGGCGCAATTGTTGACGGAGAGGTGATGTCAGACGGCGGTGCGACGATCACAGGGAGAGGGGTCTGCTGGAGCGAAACATCGCCTCCGACCATTGATGATGACAAATCGGCAGACAATTCACCGGGCATCGGAGCGTTCACAAGCCTCATCACCGGGTTGGATCCGCTCACCACCTACCACCTTCGGGCTTATGCCACAAATGTTGAGGGGACAGGCTACGGAGCCGAGATAATTTTCATCACACGCGATGTGCCAATCCCTCCTACTGTGACAACTGATGAAGTGCATCTTGCTGACGCGACTTGCGGAAATCCCATCTCAGCATCTTGCGGCGGAAATATCACTTCAGATGGCGGGTCAGCGATTATGGAAAAGGGAGTTTGCTGGAGTGAGACTTCACCCGCGACCATTGATGATCATCAAAACGGAGACTTTTTCTCAGCAACCGGCCCATTCACGACGGATATGGATAACTTGAATCCTTATATAAGGTATTATGTCAGGGCCTACGCGATCAACAGCGCGGGCGTCGCATATGGTAAGGAGAGGAAATTCACCACTCCTGACGGATGCGCGGTTCCTCCTAAAATCACAACCGCCGAAGTCACTGGCATCACATCACGCGGGGCCACCTCCGGCGGGATCGTTGAGTCGAATGGCGGCGGAAGCATCACCGAGCGCGGGGTCTGCTGGAGCGAGGCATCTTCCCCACCGACCATTGATCACAACAAATTGACGGACACCACCTCGGGCCTGGGGCCTTTCACAATCGTCATTACTGGATTGAAGCCTGACACAAAGTATTATCTCAGGGCGTATGCGACGAACAGCGGAGGGACTGCTTATGGATCCGAACAGATATTCATCACACTTCCTGATCCAGAGATCCCCGAAATGACGACCGCTGAAGTAAACGCTGTCACCCTGAACAGCGCGATGGCCGGCGGAGAGGTGACTTCTGACGGGGGAGCGGACATCACTGAAAGAGGCGTATGCTGGAGTGAAGCATCCCACCCGACGATTGACGATGAGAAATTGCCGGATAATGCTTCAGGTCTGGGGACTTTTGTGAGTGCCATCACAGGATTGGCACCTGACACAGAATATCATCTCAGAGCGTATGCCACGAACAGTGAAGGGACAGCCTACGGAGAGAACAAAACTTTCAGAACAAAAACTGAACCGACTCCCCCCTCAATTGTCACTGCCCAAGTCAGCGCGATTACTCGAACCGGTGCAACCTGTGGCGGAGAGATCATTTCTGACGGCGGATCAGGCATCATTAAGCGAGGGGTCTGCTGGAGTGAGACCTCGCCGCCCACCATCTCCGACACCATATTGCCAGACAATTCCTTTGGATCGGGAACTTTCACAAGCATCATCACAGGGTTGAATCCGGATACGAAGTATTGTATCCGGGCGTATGCAAGAAATGGAATCGGCCTCTCTTATGGGAAGGAGAAAGACTTTACCACAAAATCTCATCCGGTTCCTCCGGAGGTCGAGACATCGGAGGTGACGGCTGTCACGCGAACCGGTGCGACCTGCGGCGGGGAAGTCTTTTCCGACGGCGGTTCAGGTCTTATCGAGCAAGGGGTCTGTTGGAGTGAAATGCCCGGTCCCACCGTCTTGGACGACAAGCTGAAGGATAATTCTTCAGGAATCAGTGTGTTCAAAAGTGTCGTCACAGGTTTGAAACCGGATACCAGGTACTACATCAAGGCTTATGCGACAAACGAAGTGGGCACATCCTACGGATCTGAAAAGAATTTCAAAACGCCTATCATGCCGATCCCTCCAACGGTGACCACCGCGGAGATCACGTCTCTCACATCGGACGGCGTGACCTGTGGCGGAACGGTCACCTCAGACGGCGGCTCAAGTGTCACTGAGAGAGGGGTCTGCTGGAGCAAAACCTCGCCGCCCACCGTTGACGATGAGAAATTTATGGACGCCTCTTCAGGCATAGGGCCTTTTGTAAGTACGATAACGGGGTTGGAACCGGATACGACCTATTACATCAGCGCCTATGCGAAAAATGAGGCAGGTGTGGCATACGGCACTGAGAGGATTTTCACGACACCCTTCATTCCGATACCTCCCACCGTGGAAACCACCGAAGCCAGTGATGTCACATCGGAGAGCGCGGTCATCGGCGGCAATGTCACCTCAGACGGCGGCTCAAGTGTCATCGAAAGAGGAGTCTGCTGGGGCGAAACACCGTCCCCGACAATTGACGACAACAAATTGGTTGACACCTCTTCCGGCATAGGAGCGTTTCAAATCATCATCACCGGATTGACTCCTGAAACCACATATTATGTCCGAGCTTACGCGACCCACAGTGTGGGAACGGGCTACGGGCTTGAGAAAAATTTTGCGACAATGCCCAATGAGCCGGGCATCCCGACCGTGACCACTGCCGAAGTCTCTTTTATTACATACGGCGGGGTAACCAGCGGTGGCGATGTGGTTTCCGAAAATGGATCGCCTGTTACTGAGCGAGGGGTCTGCTGGAGTGAGACGCCCTCCCCGACGGCCCTTATGAAGGCAGCCGATGATTCAGGTCCGGGAAATTTTGAGGTCATTGTAACCGGCTTGGCTCCCGATACGACATATTATCTCAGGGCCTATGCAAAAAATAGCAGGGGAATCGGATATGGTCTTGAAAGAAATTTTAAGACCAAGTGCTGTCCGGAGGCTCCAACCGTTGAAACCCATGAGGTGACTGCTGTTACATCAAGTGGCGTGACCTGTGGCGGAACTGTCATCTCAGACGGTGGGTCGCCTGTCACCGAGAGAGGGATCTGCTGGAGCGAGTCTTCCCCTCCGACCATTGATGACAACACATTTCCGGACAGCTTGTCAGGATTGGGAGATTTCACATCTGTCATCAGCGGATTGCTACAGCCCGACACCAGATATTACATCAAGGCTTATGCCATTAATGAGGCGGGGCCAGGATATGGGGCGAAAAGGAAATTCAAGACTTCAGGACCTAATGAGATAGATCCTCCCACGATCATGACCGATGAAGTGACTGATGTGAAAGCCACTCAGGCGGTTTGTGGCGGCAATGTGACATCAGATGGCGGGGCAGAGATCACTGAAAGAGGGATCTGCTGGAGTGAGACATCGCCTCCCACCATTTCCGACAGCACGGTGACGGATGACTCTCCAGGGATCGGGACCTTTACAGGCATAATGGCAGGGCTGGCTCCGGATACCACCTATTACGCCAGGGCTTATGCGGTCAATGCAGAAGGATCAGGATACGGGCTTGAAAGGAATTTCACCACGCCTCAGGTAAAGGTCCCGACAGTTGAAACTGGCGAACTGACTGGCCACACAGGAGAGAGTGTGACCTGCGGCGGCACGGTGGTTTCAGATGGTGGGGCAGACATCATTGAAAGAGGGATCTGCTGGAGCGAGACATCGCCTCCCACCATTTCCGACAACACGGATCCGGATGACTCCCCGGGACCCGGATCCTTTACAGGCACAATCACAGAGCTGGTTCCAGACACCACCTATTATGTCAGGGCTTATGCCGTCAATGTGGAAGGGTTAGGATATGGGGCGGAAAAAAGCTTCACAACAAGTGATATTCCCGGTGACATTGACTGTGACCAAACTGTCAGCCTAGGAGACGCCATACTCGCCCTGAAGATATTGGCAGGAATAGACCCAGGCCCCATTTGCAAGAGTGACGGGAAAATTGGGATTGAGGATACCATTTATATCCTGAAGGAGCTTGTGTCCCAAAGAAACTAAGTTTTTTCAAAAAAACTTATGGCTTGACCTGATTAAACAGATACAAAAGATTGTAGCTTTTATTCGATAAATCAATGCGTTTGACGCAATTTAAGGTATCTCATCAATTCGGTCAAGCCTTAGTTTCTCTCCTCGCTCGGCTCGGATTGGCAAAATCCGAGCCGTCGGATTTTGCCAATCGGGCGAGAGCATGAAGGGGGGACGGACTTGAAAAGTGATGTATTACCTGCTACTCGGTTCGGATTGCCCTTGGTGCTCACCCTATTGCTCGGCCCCCTGCTGTTCGGTTCGGATTGCCTCTGACGCTCGGTTCGGACCTGTCCCCGACATCTTTTATCGGGGATTGACAAATCCGAACCGCCAAAGGTGGGATTTTCCTACCTCTGAATACTCTCATTTCCCCATATACACTTCGTATTTCCCTCATCTTAAATACCCTCATTTCCCTATTGACAAATTCTCGGTTTCATGAGATAAATCCGATTGTATGTGTACAGGACAAAAAATTGTGGCGCGGAAAAGAAACCCGGCTTTTTCCCGAACGGGCCAATTCCACATGCGATTGTTGGTGTTGGCGCTGTCAGGAGGCCTCAAAGTATTCTCCCATTGCAGCTCCGGCCCGCCAATGCGGGCACCGGCATGATTCGCATGTCAATGCCCCCGAAGGCGGACACTCCCATTTGCAGCTCGTGGCTGACTGAAAAGATGCCGC
>JAOZRQ010000686.1 GCA_029940115.1 Desulfobacterales bacterium | reverse complement strand
GGCCGAATTGAACCCCGAATCCTTTGTCCCGTAGGGACAACTGAGAATAGCCCGGTAATTATTGAACTTCGATTTCATGGACACCGTGGCCGGAAGGCAGATTTACGATGAGGGCATGGGAAAAGGCATGAAAAAAGGGCACATTGACAATGCCCGTGAGATGCTGACCGATGTTCTCCGGGAGCGATTCGGAATCGCGCCGGAAGATGTGACTCATGCTGTCGGGCGGCGTGACGTGCTGAAAAATTGGTGATGTTCGCAGTCCGACGAAAATTGCTGAAAAAGGGAGGTCTTTTAACATGATGCACAGATTTTCAGAGGCATACTTCAAAAGATGGTTTGCAAAGACCAGGAGAAAGCCGCTGGTTCTTCGTGGGGCGCGGCAGGTGGGGAAATCAACCTTGGTTCGCAGATTTGCCCTGAAAAACCACCTTCCCCTGCATGAGATCAACCTCGAACGTCACATGGGGATGGACGACACATTCAAGACCCTTGACATGGACCAGATCATCCGGGAGTTGGAAGGGGTCATCGGAGCGAATGTCCGGAAAGGGGGAGTCCTCTTTTTGGATGAGATCCAGGCAACACCCCACGCGTTGCAATCACTGCGGTATTTTTATGAGGAGAGGCCGAATCTTCCCGTCATCGCAGCCGGATCCCTGCTTGAGTTCACCCTTTCGGACCATCCGTTTTCCATGCCTGTGGGCAGAATCGAATATCATCATCTCGGTCCCATGTCCTTCAAGGAATTTCTGCATGCCCTTGATCCTGAACTGGAAAGACACATCTCAGCCCATACGCTGGATAAGGACATTCCGGGTTCCGTTCATGAAAAACTGAAGATAAGGCAACGGGAGTACCTTTTCACCGGAGGGATGCCCGAGGCGGTCTTGGCCTACAAGGAGACAGGCTCTCTCACAGAGGTTTCCGAGGTGCATCGCTCCATCTCGGAGACATATCAGGACGATTTCTCAAAGTATGCGAGGCACAGGGAACTGGCGCTGATGCAACGGGTGTTCACATCCATCCCGAGAATGCTGGGAAAAAAGGTGAAATACAGCAACATCGCGAGGGAGCAACGGTCAAAAGAGACAAAGGCGGTCATTGAACTGCTCACCAAGGCGCGGGTGTGTCATGCGGTTTGTCACAGCCACTGCTCCGGGGTTCCGTTGTACGCGGATATCAACGAAAAATCGTACAAGCTTCTCTTCATGGATGTCGGCTTGGCGAACCACATCTGCGGCAATGACTGGATCACCATCCAGTCGTTTGTCGAAAGCGAGCTGGTCAACGAGGGGGCCATGGCGGAACAGTTTGTGGGGCAGCATCTCATTCATATGAGGAATGAGGCACCCCGGCTGTGTTACTGGCTTCGGGAGGGAAAGACCGCAAATGCGGAGGTTGACTATGTCCTTTCCAGAGGCAATCTCATTTTGCCGATTGAGGTGAAGGCCGGAAAAAGCGGCTCTCTCAAATATCTTCAGCAGTTTGCGTTGCAAAAGAACGCCACTCTTACTGCCCGGTTTGACCTGAACATGCCAAGCATCCAAGATGTCCGACATACGACCATCACCCCAAACGGGAGGGCGGTGGCTGCCTTCAGACTGCTGTCGCTTCCTTTGTATATGGTCGAAGAGCTTCCCCGCCTCGTTGATCGGTTGAGGCAACGCGGGGACGCGGGAGTCGGTGAACGAACATGAAGTTATTGAATTGGTCCGGCCCCATTTCTAAACCGTTTCTTTGTACAGGACAAAAAAATGAGCGAACAAAGAAACCCGGCTTTTTCTTGCAGTTGGAGAGTCAACCCGTTTGGGAAAAAAGCTTGCCCCCGACGTTTTTTATCGGGCCGGGCTTCTCGCCCATTCCACATTTTTTGTCCAGAAACCGTTTCTTAAATTTTCCGCTTGCATTCACCTTGAAAATCGGTTATGCAATGATTGTTTTTCAAGGAGAAAAAATATGATCCCCAGACATCATCTGATCCATCGCATTGATTTCCTGCTCTCTTTCAACCCGGTGGTGGCCCTGCTCGGTCCGAGGCAATGCGGGAAGACCACCCTTGCCCGGATGTATTCTGAAAACCATCCCTGCGAGTACTTTGATCTTGAAGATCCCAGGGACCTGAACCGGCTTTCCGCTCCCATGATGGCCTTGGAACCCCTTCAGGGGCTGATCGTCATTGATGAGATTCAGCGCAAACCCGAACTTTTCGAACTGATCCGGGTGATGGCGGACAGAACCCGGAATCCTTCAAAATTTTTGCTGCTGGGGAGCGCCTCACCCCATCTCGTGAAAGGCGTATCAGAATCGCTTGCCGGAAGGGTTGCCTTTATTGAAATGAACGGTTTTGACATTCGGGAAACCGGTGTCTCAAATTTCAGGACACTCTGGCTCCGGGGTGGATATCCACGCGCCTTTCTGGCGGAATCCGAGAAAAAAAGCGTGATTTGGCGGAAGAATTTCATTCAGACCTATCTTGAAAGAGACATTCCGCAACTCGGCATGTCCATTCCCGCCATGACGCTCAGGCGGTTCTGGACCATGGTCGCCCATTATCACGGACAGATCTGGAACGCGGCCGAACTGGCCCGATCCATGGGAAGTTCCGAAAGCACCATGCGGCGATATCTTGACCTGCTGTGCGGCACCTTTGTGGTTCGGCGACTGATGCCGTGGTATGAGAACATCGGCAAGAGACAGGTCAAATCCCCGAAGGTGTTCATCCGTGACAGCGGCATCCTGCACTCTCTGGTGTCCGTTGAAACGGAAACCGCCTTGATGTGCCATCCCAAATTCGGTGCCTCATGGGAAGGTTTCGCACTGGAACAGGTGCTGACAGTGTTGGAAGCGGATGATTGCTATTACTGGGCAACTCATTCAGGTGCTGAAATGGATCTGGTGATCCACCGGGACGGCACACGTTATGGTTTTGAATTCAAATGCGCGGATGCTCCGAAGATTACGAAATCCATGCGAATCGCCCTGGAAGATCTGAAATTGGCCCATGTCTGGGTAATCTATCCCGGATCCAAAACTTACCCCTTGGGGAACAAGATAACCGTTCTTTCAATCCGTGATCTTGATTCAGTCCCTTTGATAACGGAGGCAATCCATTGAAAAGGGCGTATTCGCGATTTGGGGAAGTGAGTCGCCGGGGAGTGCCGAAATTTCAGCCGTGCCGGAAACCA
>JAOZRQ010000685.1 GCA_029940115.1 Desulfobacterales bacterium | reverse complement strand
CCTTATGGATGGCGTCCTCAATCTTTCCAAAGGCATCCATTCTTGCGGGGATCAGGGTGGCATCTCCTGTTTTTTCGGCTTTCACAAAGATCTTCCCACTCAGGACGAGCGTTGAGGCGAGCACGGGGTCTCCAAGCTCTTTTTCTGCGGGTTGAAATTCTCCTGTCAGCGTATGCTGGTCAACCGACAGTGATGATCCCGTCAGCCGGGATGATTTCCCCGGTATTCACCTCCTGTCCAGGCGGAGGAAGGCCGTCCCGATGCCCCTCGCGTCAATGATGTGGTATTCCCCCACGCCAGGCATACTCGTCCCGCTTCTCGACCGTGTCCCGGATGATCTGGTCGTGCGACGAGTGGGAGAGCGACTCGACGCACAGGTCGAAGATCCCCCCATAGGTGCAGTCGTCGTCAAATCTTCCCAGACTTTCTTGGCGAACTCGTCTTTGGCCGTCTCTTCCGCGACAACCTCAAGCCACTTTTCCTTAAACAGAGCGAGCATTTCGTCTGACCATGCCATGACTTTGACGCCGTGCTTTTCAATATTCTCTCTGATGACCGGCCCCTGAATGGATTCGGTAAAAGCAAGGCTGTCCGCGACAGAGGCTCTGGTGATCATCTCGAGAACCGCTTTCTGGTGTTCGCTCATGCTGTTGTAAACATCCTTGTTGATAAGCAGCTCGTAAAGTGACGCCTGCTGATGCCAGCCGGGATAGTAATTGTATTTGGCGAATTTGTAAAAACCGGCTATCTGATCCACCGCCGGCATGGAAAAGCCGGGTTTCTGGAACATTCCCGACTTTTTGTCCTGTACTCAGACTTTTTCATTGTTTCGTCACTGTGTACAGGACAAAAACTAATGAGCGGGAAAGAAACCCGGCTTTTTCTTGCAGTTGCGGAGTCGGCCGTTCGGGAAAAAGCTTGCCCCCGACGTTTTTTATCGGGCCGGGTTTTTCGCCTTAACTCCCCTTTCGCGGGACTGACAGGTGACCACGAAACATGAAGGTGCAACTGGCAACAGACGGACAAGTGGCAACAGACAACTGACGACGGACAACCAAGAAATCATGAGGTCTCCTGCGACTGCAACAGCGGCAACAGATATCGCTGGGCCAGCAGATCCGAGTTGACCATGCCGAGAACCTTCCCCTCATCCGTCACCGGCATGGCGGAATAGCCGTGCTGTTCAAGCTCACGGATGATGTCAATGATCGTGTCCGCGGGGGACGCGGAGATGACATGGCTGGTCATGATCTTCTCCACCTCAATATCAGACATCCCCCCCGCGATGGCACGGGTGATGTCCCACGCGGTCAGCACCCCGGCGATCTTTTCCTCGGGGGAGAGGATCGCGATGAAGTTGTTCCCCTTCTCCACCATCAGCGCGGCCGCCTCCTGCAACTTCCTGCCGACCTTGATGGTCGGAATCGGGATCATGATGTCCGCGGCGGTCCGCTCGCTCTCCTTCGCGCTCAACCGGCGGAGACTGACGCATTCCGCGGCCCTGCACGGGAGCATGTCCGAATCCGCGGCCAGCAGATCCACCAGTTCGGTCATGTTCCGGCGGATGATCTTCTCCCGGTACGCATCCCCGGCCTCCAGCCGTTTTTCGGAGAGTTCCGAAAATTCGGCCGCATGATCCTTGAGCCAGCGGTCCGTCGCGTCCCGGTTTCCGATCCTGTCCGAGGGGATTTGCAGATGCGCCGGGGTCCGGATGACATGCTCCTGGGCCGCGAAGATCACGCCGCCGGAATTGACCAGGTAGTCATTGGCGATCATCACGCCCCTCTGGCGATAGACGATCTGTTCCATGCGGACCCGGGCGGCCTTCCGGTTCGGATCCGGAGAATAGGTGTTCGCACCTTCGACGATCACAGACCACTCTCCCATGCGGTCCACACTCATGGACGCGTTCTCAGAGGGGAGAACCCCGAGATAGTTGAACACCGCCGCGGCAGGCACCATGCAGAATGCAGACTCCCGAAGCAGGTTGTTCGCATCGGTGGAGAACTTGGTGGTGTGCTGGAATCCCTTGTCCGCGACAGTCTCCTTGTAATACGGATTCGTGACCAACCCCCGTTCCTTCCACATCTCGAACAACCGGTCTGTGGGCAACCCGGAGTCATCGTAGAGATACCCTTCCAGGTCGCTGACGCCGATGGTTCTCGCCTCGGGCAGCCGGGTTCCCATGATTCTTGCCGCGTGCGCGCCCACCGCGCCGAAGCCCTGGATCAGAACGGTCAGATCCTCTGGTTCGGGGACCTTCAGGTTCGCGAATTGGGGAAGCACCGTGAGCCGAGGCATGATCTCCAACAACCGCTGAAGCGCGATGACCACGCCACCGGCCGCACCGCCGATCTCGTCAATTCGGTTCCCGCCCATGTCCGCCGGCTTGGATACCGCGCCGTCCAGGCCGTTCTCAATGGCGATGGTCTTCATGTCCGCGTCGTTGGTCCCCACGTCGGGGCCTGGGACATAGACCTCCTGGTACCGGCGGATCAGCCGGGCAAACCCGCGCACCACCTCCGCATGCACCTCCGGGGAAAGCCCACGTTCGGCTACAATCCCGGATTTTCCGCCGCCGTAGGGCAGGTTGGCCGCGCCGTTCTTCAGGGTCATGCCGCGGGCCAAGTTGTGGATGTCTGTCGGCGTGATGTCAGGCAACATCCGAATCCCCCCCATGGAAGGCTTGCCCATGGAGAGGTTGTCAACTACGAGATAGCCACCGATATCCAGCGGGGATTCCTCGTCCCACACGCACGCGACCATGCTCGGGCCGAGCTTGTCGCAGGTGATTCCCAAGCGGGAGAGCAGGTGTTCATCGGTATATCCGAATTCAAGAAAACAGAAGCCTTGGTCCCGCTTTGTGCGATTCTGGATCGCGGTCTCGGGAAGGTGATCACGAAGGTATTCATTCATTCTTTTGGGTATCATTGGTTTCTCTCATCATGTAAATCAGTTAAAGAGTTTGTGGGTTTGTGAGTTTGTGAGTTTGTTTCTGTAGGGTTCAGGTTTGATTGTTGCCGTCATGTTGATGTCTGTCTTTTTTTGTGTTGCCAAATGTGGGTGAAACTTTTGTTCGGTTTTTGGCAAACAACTTTTGTCCCCCCTGTCTGAACCAGGATTCACAGGATTATGTGATTGCCATGATTTGCCCTTCCATTGTCTGAGCCGGAATTTGTGATTGTCGCCA
>JAOZRQ010000684.1 GCA_029940115.1 Desulfobacterales bacterium | reverse complement strand
CCGATAGTTTGTCAGTCCGGAGTGCAAAGCTTGCTTTGTGAGTGTCCGAAAGCCAAGTTTTCCGATAGTTGCCTGAGATGATGTCTGCGACGGCCGGAGCGAGAAATGGAGAATGCTTGAAACTGATGGATGTCAGGTTCTGCCCGTGCCGTGCCCGGCGACGGCTGGAGCATATTCAGGCTGTAGGCTGTAAACTGTAGCCTATAGACGAAAGGTGAGAATCAAAGATTCTGAATCTGTGCTTGGCACAGCGTCATAGTGTTTCAGGTTATGGGAACAAGCCGCCAACCTCCAGCACATTCAGCGTCCAGAACCCAGCGCCCAGCGCGCCCAGAACCCGCTTTGAAGGAGGAAAAAGGTGCTTGCAAAAGTCTTGAGCAGTGCGGTTATCGGAATTGACGCTTATCTGGTGGAAGTTGAGGTGGATATTGCCCCGGGACTCCCTTTTTTCACAACGGTGGGACTCCCCGAGACGGCGGTGAAGGAGAGCAAGGAACGGGTCAGAGCGGCGATCTCCAACTCAGGCTATATGTTCCCGGATGACAGGATCACCGTGAACTTGGCCCCCGCGAGCATCAAAAAAGAGGGCACCGGCTTTGATCTGCCCATTGCCATGGGGATATTGGCCGCGATCCGGATCATTCCCCAAGAGGTTTTGTCCCAATACCTTCTTCTCGGGGAACTCTCCCTGGACGGCAGAGTCAAGCCGGTCAAGGGCTCCCTTCCCATGGCCATTGAGGCGAAAAGTGCCGGCTATTCAGGCATCATTGTCCCCAAAGACAACGGACCCGAAGCCTCGGTTGTGGAAGGGATCACGGTCCTGCCGGCAAAGACCCTCTCCCAAGTCATTGATTTCTTTCGAGGATTTACGCAGATAGCACCTATGAAAACCGATATTTCCGCCATATTCAACAAGGATACCGCTTATGAAATTGATTTTTCAGAGGTGGTGGGTCAGGAGCATGTCAAACGGGCCTTGGAAGTCGCCGCGGCAGGGGGACACAATTTGATCATGATCGGCCCGCCCGGGTCCGGCAAGACCATGCTCGCCAAGCGGATCCCCTCCATCCTCCCGCCCATCACCTTTGATGAGGCCATTGAGACCACCAAGATATTCAGCGTGGTGGGGATGCTCGAAAGAAATCAGGCCCTGATAACCAAAAGACCCTTCCGGTCCCCCCATCACACCATATCGGACGCGGGGCTCATCGGCGGGGGACACATTCCGAGGCCTGGGGAGGTGAGCTTGGCTCATAACGGGGTGCTTTTTCTGGATGAGCTGTCCGAGTTCAAGAAGAATGTGCTGGAGGTCCTGCGGCAACCGGTGGAGGATATGAGCGTCACCATCTCCCGAGCCACCATGACCATCACCTATCCCTCCGGTTTCATGCTGATTGCCGCGATGAATCCATGCCCCTGCGGATATTATTCTGACCCCAAACATGAATGCAACTGCAACCATCAGCAGATTGTCCGATATCGCTCAAAAATTTCCGGCCCCCTGCTTGACCGGATTGACATCCATGTGGAAGTCCCGGCGGTCCCTTATAAGGAGCTGATGGCCGCGGTCCGTTCAGAGCGGTCAAAAGATATCCGGAAGCGGGTCTCCGCGGCCCGTGCCTTTCAGTCCCGAAGATTTTCAGGGACAAAGATTTACTGCAATGCCCAGATGGGAAACCGTCATATCCGAAAGCACTGCAAGATTGATGACGCGTCTGTGGCGCTCCTTGAAGTGGCTGTTGACAAACTCGGGCTTTCGGCCCGCGCATACAACCGCATCCTGAAAATCGCCCGAACCATTGCGGACCTTGCCGAGGAATCTGGCATTCGAGTGCATCACATCTCCGAGGCGGTTCAGTACAGGAGCTTGGACAGAGGGAGGGGGTTGCTGTAAAATTGAAAATTGAGACTTCCAAGCTCGGGGCGAGGCTGAACCGCTGACAACGGTTGGTCAGTGCGAATTCCGACGTAGAACGATTTTCCAAATCGTTCCTGCCGACAGGCACACATAGACGATTCTTCAAATCGTCCAAGCAAAGTAGGACGTTTTCCAAATCGTCCAAGCCATCCTTACTAAACCCGATCCGTGTAGTTACACACAACTACAGGACACACACCAATGAAAAAACATATCTATATCGCCTACACCGGCGGAACCATCGGCATGAAGAATACGCCGGCGGGATATGCGCCTGCACCGGGGTATCTGGGGCATCTGATGACGCTCATGCCGGAACTGAGCGACCCTGCCATGCCGGATTATACCATTCATGAGTATGATCCGCTGCTTGACTCCTCAAACATGATGCCGGAGGACTGGTTCACCATCGCCCAGGATATCGCGGCAAACTATGACACTTATGACGGCTTCATCGTGCTGCACGGAACCGACACCATGGCCTACACCGCGTCCGCTCTGCCGTTCATGCTCCGGGGACTTCGGAAGGCGGCCATTCTCACTGGTTCCCAGATTCCCCTGTGCGAGATACGAAACGACGCGAGACGGAACCTCATCACCGCGCTGATCATCGCTTCCGATTTTGTGATTCCCGAAGTCTGTCTCCACTTTGGCAGCAAGCTGTTGCGCGGGTGCCGGTCAGTAAAGGTGAGCGCGTACGGGTTTGACGCGTTTGATTCGCCCAATTTTCCGCCCCTCGGAAGTGTCGGAACCGACATTGACATTAACAGATCGTTGCTGCTTGATAGGCCCCCGGATACCGAGAAATTAAGGGTGTTGGGGCACCCCAACGATCCGGATGACACAGTGGTGGGGTGGTTGCGGCTTTTCCCGGGGATCTCGTCCCGGGTGGTGGGCCATATCCTTCAACCGCCGCTCAGGGGGCTTGTGTTGGGAACCTATGGTGTGGGAAACGGGCCTGATCGGGATAAGCGTCTCATGGCCGAGCTGAAGGCGGCCACGGATCGCGGGGTCGTGATCGTGAACTGCACCCAGTGCCTCGAAGGGAGTGTCCACATGGGAGATTATGCCGCAGGCTCGGCACTGGCCGACGCGGGGGTGATCAGCGGATTTGACATGACCACCGAAGCCGCGCTGGCCAAGCTATTTCACCTGTTCAGCGTGGGGTGTTCGCCTGAACAAGTCAAAACAGAAATGCAGAAGAATCTGCGCGGAGAGATGAAACGTGAGGCGTGAAACGTGAGGCGTGAAACGTGAGGCGTGAAACGTGAGGC
>JAOZRQ010000173.1 GCA_029940115.1 Desulfobacterales bacterium | reverse complement strand
TCTGCCAATCCGAGCCGGGCGAGGGGGTACGAACTTACAAAGTGGTGTACTAGAGGCAGACACTCCACCAACTTGTGGGTACGCCCGCTTTGAACTCTTACAGCTTTGAGCTTACAGCTCACAGCTTCGAGCTTACAGCTTAAAATAAGGCTGGTTCTAACGGTTTTTGTGGTTTCCGACACGGGCTGGGAATTGTGATCCGCAGATGGACGCGGATGGACGCGGACGGCCTGCGTTCCGGGCAGGGTGCGGGCTCATCCGCGTCCATCCGCGGTTTGTCCCTCAGGCCGACTTTCAGGATCGCAACTGTCTGAAATCACACACAACCACAAAATCCGTTAGAATCAGAAATAAGGAACCTGTCATGAATCTGAAAGAATTTTTCAAGAATGAGGTGAAGCCCGCGTTGGGTTGCACAGAGACTGGCGCGGTCGCGTATGCGGCAGCCGCGGCCGCGGAATATCTGGAGGCCCCTGTCCGCCGCATTCACCTCCGTTTGTCCGCAAACATCTACAAGAACGGCAAGAACGTCGGCATCCCCGGCACATCGGGGCTGAAAGGGAATCTCTTGGCAGCCGCGCTGGGCGCGGTGGGAGGGAATCCCGACAAAGGACTCGAATCCCTTTCCAGAATCACAGACGCGGATATTTCCAAGGCTCAACATCTGATGAACGCTGGCAATGTCACCCAGGAGGTGGTGAGCGATGTCCCCACGGTCTATGTGGAGGCCGAGCTGTGGGACGCGACCCATCGCGTCACATCGGTGGTCTCCGAACGCCATGACCTGCTGGTGGAGGTTCGCCGCGACGGGGAGACGGTGAAGACTGGTGAGGAAGGGAAAGTCACTCATCACAAAAGACCTCCCTATATCAAAGACCTCCTCCGGCAGGACATGATCTCCCTCTGGGACATGGCCGGAAAGATCGAGCCGGAGACCGAGGCATTCCTGCTTTCCGGAGTTGAGATGAACAGAAAAGTCGCCCGTCTGGGACTGGAGCGTCCTTGGGGACTTGGCATCGGCTTTTCGCTGAAGAAAAACGCGGGGGATGACCTCTTCTGGCAGGTGAAAATGACCGCGGCGGCCGCTGCCGATGTCCGCATGGATGGCGGAACCTTCCCGGTCATGAGCAGCGCGGGGAGCGGAAACCACGGCATCACCGCGATCCTGCCGCCCGCGGTCATTGCAGAGGCTTGGAAAAAAACGGACAGGGAATTGGCCGAGGCCGTCGCGCTGAGTCATCTGCTGACCGGATACATCAAAGCCCATACCGGCCTTCTCACCCCGGTCTGCGGATGTGCGGTGGCCGCGGGCATGGGTGCTGCCGCCGCGATGGTGCGGCTCGGGGACGGAACACCTCACCAGTCCCAGGTCGCGTCATCCTCCCTGATGGGATCCCTTCTCGGAATGATATGTGACGGCGCCAAGGGGTCATGTGCGCTGAAGGTATCCAGCGCCGCTGGCGAGGCTTACATCAGCGCGGTGATGGCGCTATCCGGCCATGGGATGACCGAGGATCAGGGGATCATCTCGGTCTCGCTCCCCAAGATGGCCAAATCCGTTGAGACGCTCAGCAAAATCGGCATGTCCACCGTTGATTCCACCATTCTCCAGCTCATGCAGGAAAACGAGGAGCATGGTCTGCCATTCTGATGGGCAAGGCCAACAATTACAAGTCTCGAACTATCGTCAACATTTGAGCATGGTCTGGGCAAGGGGATCATCAGGCGTTCGGGAAACAACCCCCATGGCCAATAGCCAATAGCCCCATCGCCCATTTGAAAAGAAAACTGATGGGCAAGAGGCGAGGATCATCAGGGCATCCGGGACACCCATGGCCAATAGCCTCATCGCCCATCACTCATTTCTCGTCAGTCATAAGTTCTCGTAACATGCTGAAATCATTGACAGTCGAAAAGCAGGCGCAAAATCCTGGGTGCCAGTGATTTCAAACACTTACGGAAATCTCTTTCAGAGAACTTATGACTCACGAGCTCATTTGGAGGTCACATGAAAATAAAATCGTGCGGTCTGGGCATATTGCCTGCTTCTTCTCTCATGGACAGTGCGGAATCGTTGCACCTGATGACCGAAAATTACCCACCGTTCAACATGCGCGTCAGCGGGGAAAACACAGGGGGACTGGATGATCCGGTGACCGGAATTTCCACAGAGACTGCCAAGGCAGATTCCTCTATGCAGGAACGAATGAAAAACTGGCGGGTCCAAAGAGATGGGCATATTGGGAAGATGACGAAAACGATTTGATATGAGAGTCCGAGGTAATCCTCGGGAAAGGTGAAAAAGAAATGTTGTCTCCGATGATTGAGGAAATCAGTCGCTATATGAACATTGACAGGGAGGCTTTGGTCATCAAATGCATCCGGTCTTTTCTCATGGAGAGAAAAAAAGGCATTCTGTTGGAAAGACTGAGCATCCTGCTGAGATATCATGTCGTCTCGAAAGAGGAGCTGGAGCATGGCATCGTAGCAGGAGACATAAACGAACACCCTGCCTGGGAGGACCTGATACTGGTCGAAAACCTTGAATCCGAAGCGGAGAAGATAGATGGATATTTTGGAAATTTATGAGAAGCAAATCAGATATGTTCGGGAAAGATTCCGAGACATAGTTGCTGACAGTAATGTCCTTTACTCGGAAAGCGGTGTTCCGTCGAAGCTCCGCTTGGACATTGCTGACGGTTCCGTGGTCGATGTGTTCTATTCTGTGCGAGGGAAATATTCCTATCACTGGGAAAGAAGGCTCATCAACGGAACAATCTATCGCCATGATAATGCGCCACATGCGAAATGGGCAGGGATTCATACATTTCCCAAGCATTTCCATGACGGTTCGGATGATGAGACAAAGGAAAGTTCCATAAGTGATGACCCTTTGATTGAGATTGAGGAATTCCTGAAATTTGTGAGAGAGAAGATCGGCGGGTCTGGACAAGGAGGCTTGAATGTTGTTGATGATTAGTTCCGGAGGGACTTTCACCCCGTTTCCAAAATGTTTGAACCCTGAATTCTGTGTGCAGGACAAAAAGTTGTGGGTGGCAAGAAACCCGGCTTTTTTCCCGAAAAGGCAGATTCCAAAACCGCCAGAAAACCGGGTTTCTGTACACAGCCCTGAATTAGCGGATATGCTGTTTCGGCGGAGTTCAGGTTACCTACCACCTTTTTTGAAGGATGCCCGGTATGCCTTATGACATTCTGAAATGTCCTTTATGCTGTGAGACACCGCTTCGCCTCACGGATATCACATCGTGGCACGGCCATATCCCTTTTGCCTTTGCCATGGTCCATATGCTGCGTCCCAAAGTGATCGTGGAGCTGGGCACCCACAAAGGGGATTCCTACTCTGCGTTCTGCCAAGCCGTCCAGACCCTGAACTTGGAATGTGCCTGTTATGCGGTGGACAACTGGGAAGGGGATGACCATGCCGGATTCTATGACAGAGAGATTTTCGATGAGTTTCGCCACTACCACGACCCACTCTACGCCCATTTCTCGACTCTGCTGAAGATGACCTTTGACGAGGCTCTGGAGCGTTTTGCAGACCGGCTGATGGACCTGCTGCATATAGATGGGCTTCACTCGTATGATGCGGTGGCACACGATTTCCGTTCATGGGTGCCCCGGATGAGTCGCAAAGGGGTGGTCCTGCTCCATGACACCCGCGTCCGTAAGGGGGTCTGGAGACTCTGGGAGGAAGTCAGCCAAGAATATCCAAGCTTTGAATTTACGCATGGCAACGGTCTGGGCGTCTTGGGAGTCGGTGAGATGATCCCTGATGACGTTGCGGCGTTCTTCAACTTGGGGGAAGGTGAGAGGGATCAGGTGCGTCTCTTCTTTTCCGCCTTGGGGGATAAGGTCCGTCAGACCCGGCGGGTTCGGGAAGGGGACGCAAGAATCGCCGAACTGGAGAAACAGATCGTCAGCCTGACATCTGGAGCCGAATCGGACGACAAAACCGGTTCCTGGAAATTGGAAATCGAAGATTACTACCCTCACCCCATAAGACGCCGTTACGGTGGATTCATGCCGCCACATGAGAAGATGGAGGCGATTCTTGCCCAAGGGGTGGAGCGATATGAGCGTCTGATGCGACAGTTTGCCCCATTCACGGACCAGCTTTTGTCAATCAAGAAGCTTCCCGATGCTGAGAGATCGGAGGAGCCTCACTGGATGAACGGATTTTTCCCCCCGTTGGACGCCGTGGCCCTTTTTTCCCTGATTTCGTTCAAACAACCGACGCGCTACATGGAGATCGGTTCCGGACATTCCACGAGATTCGCGGCCAAAGCCGTCCGCCTGAACAGTCCGTCAACCCGGGTCATATCCATTGACCCCTGCCCCCGCTCTGACATTGACAGCCTTTGTGACCAAGTGATACGAACCCCGTTGGAAGCATGCGATGTGACCCTGTTCGATGAATTGACGGAGAACGACATCCTTTTTTTCGACGGCTCCCACCGGGTCTTGCAGAACTCCGACACCACCGTCCTGTTCCTTGACGTGATCCCGCGCCTGAAACCGGGCGTCTGCATTCACCTCCACGACATCTCCTGGCCCCTTGACTACCCGGAGGAATGGGTCGGACGCCTCTATTCGGAACAATACATCTTGGGGGCGCTCCTGCTGTATGCGAATGACAAACTGGAGATACTCCTCCCCAACGCCTTCATCTCATGGCAGACTGACCTGAACAGACTCTATCACCGACTATGGGATGCCCCGCACCTCCAGGGGATCGAAAGGCATGGAAGTTCCTTCTGGTTTAGACTGTGTGACACCGCCTAAAGGCGGAACTACAAACTAAAACGGCAACAACAGTTGCCTGTGTCCCCTCTTTTTTTGGCCGTCATCCGCAAAATTGGAGACGGTGACGCCGAGCAGCCTCACCTTTTTCTCTCCCGCCTCGGTGTTGTCGAGCAATGGTCGGACATGCCTCATCATCGCTTCTGCTTCGGTTATTGGAACGGCTCCGGTGATGCTTCTCGTGATGGACTGGAAATCGGAATATTTGACTTTCAGGGTGAGGGTCATCCCCTTCAGCTCGTATCTTTTCAGCAGATGCTCCACCTGAAGCGCGAGGCGCTCAAGGATTTCGATCATCTGGCCCCTGTCATCAATGTCCGTGGTGAGGGTCGTCTCCTTGCCGACAGACTTCCGTATCCGGTTCGGCTCAACGGGCCGGTCATCATCCCCATGGGCGATGCCATGGAAATAACTCCCGACCTTCCCGAAATGCCTGATGAGTTCGTTTCTCGCCATCTTTTTGAGGTCGGCCCCGGTCTCTATCCCCAACTGCCGCATCTTTTTTTCCGTGACTTTTCCAATGCCGTGGAACTTTCGTATCGGCAGTCTCTCAATGAACCGATCCGCCTGCTCCGGGGTGACAACCGTGATGCCGTCCGGCTTGTTCATGTCCGAGGCCACTTTTGCGAGAAACTTGTTGAAAGAGACGCCTGCGGATGCGGTGAGGCGGGTTCTCTTTCTGATTTTTCCTCTGATCTCCTGGGCGATCCAGGTTGCGGAGGGGATCCCCTTCTTGTTTGCCGTGACGTCAAGAAAGGCCTCATCAAGTGACAACGGCTCCACAAGGTCGGCATATTCATGGAACACGTCCCGTATCTCGGCGGACACGGCCCGGTAAACATCGAATCTCGGTTTCAGAAAAATCGAATGTGGGCAAAGCCGGTGCGCCTTCGCTGAACTCATCGCGGAGTGGATCCCGAATCGCCTCGCCTCATAAGAGCACGCGGCCACGACCCCCCGTTTTCCCGGATCACCTCCGACAATCACCGGCTTTCCCCTGAGTTCGGGGCTGTCCCGCTGCTCAACCGACGCGTAGAACGCGTCCATGTCAATATGGATGATCTTGCGGATATTCTGCATGAGTGGTTGCAAATCGACAGAAACCCGGCTTTTTCCCGAACGGCCGACTCCGCAACTGCCGGAAAAAGCCGGGTTTCTTTCCGGCTTTTTCCCGAACGGCCGACTCCGCAACTGCCGGAAAAAGCCGGGTTTCTTTCCTATACATAGATTGCACAGAGATGCGTCGTGCGGGAAGGGACTTCGTTGCAATCAAGGGCAGGGATGGAGTATATCAGGGAAGGAAAATGGCATGCGGCGAAGCCACCATTGCCACAGACAGAATTCAGGAGACAGAATGAATCGCTCTGGCTCCTGAATGACGAAAATCAATCCTCGTGCTCGGCCGAAGACTGCTTGCCAGTTCCCGGCATGCCGTACATGGAGGTGCTGCCGCTGGACCAATATTCCAAGACCCCATCCAGCACCATCTGGTTGATGAGCTTTTTCGCCTCTCTCGGCTTCATGCCCAAGATTTTGGCCAGATCGTTGAAATAGAACTTCGACTTGGTCTTCAGCTTCTTCGTCAGCTCTACTTTTATCTTCTCTTTTGCTTCATCGTATTCCATGTCTCAACCTCATCTTCAAGTTGCGGGGAACCAAAGATTCCCCGCGGGTTATAAGGAAACCCGGTTTCTGACACGGTGCCGCGTTCCCCGACACTTGTCCCTGACATCTTTTGTCGGGGAAACCTGTCCCCGACGTTTTTTGTCAGGGAAGGCTTGTCCCCGACGTTTTTTGTTGGGATGTCGGGGACAGGCATGGAAACCTCTCTATCGCCCAGCCCTCTGAAGCTTGTCCCCGATCCTGATAAGCTTGTCCCCGACGTTTTTTATCGGGGATCGGGGACCTGAAACCGGGTTTCTCTGTCATCAAAAACCATCGGGAGAAGGGGTTTTTCCTTAGAACTTGAACTGGGTGGTCTGACGCCATGTGTAATAGGCCGGATCACGGAAGTCATCAATCAGATGATGCGTGAATTCCAGCTCGCAGACCTCAAAGAACCGCTCCCAGCCGATCCTTTCCGCCCAGTCACCCAAACGCTCATACTTGTTCGCACCCTTCGCGTAAGCCTCGACGATCTGCGTGATGGCATTCGTCATCTTCGGCCAGCGCGGCATTTCGTTCGGGATGAACGCGACCACCACCTTGGAGAACTTGGGCGCGCTGATCCGGTTGGAGACCTTGCCACCGGCCATCAGCACGATGCCGTCACCCACATCATCGGCCAAGGGCATGGAGGGGCACATGGTGTAGCAGTTGCCGCAGAACATGCATCTTTCCTCTTTGACCGCAACACTCTTGACCTCTTTTCCATCCTCAAGCTTGATCTTGGTCGGCTTGATGGCCGCGGTCGGACATGCGGCAATCGCCAGCGGGATCTCGCACATCTTGTCGAGATACTCATGATCCAGTATCGGGGGTTTCCGGTGATACCCCAGGATCGCGATATCCGAGCAGTGGACCGCGCCGCACATGTTCAGGCAGCAGGCCATGGAGACCCGCAACTGGGCAGGAAGCCTCATATTTCGGAAATCATCAAAGAGCACGTCCATGGTCGCCTTCACCGTTCCGGACGCGTCCGTGGCCGGTGTGTGGCAGTGGATCCAGCCTTGGGTATGCACGATGTTGGTGATGCCCGCGCCGGTTCCGCCCACAGGGAACTTGTAGCATCCCCCAGACTGCTTCCGGCTCATCAGATCGTCCACCAAGGGTTTGAGCTTGTCCTTGGAATCCACCATGAACTCGATGTTGTTCCGGGTGGTGAACCGGAGATGCCCGTCGCAGTGTTTGTCCGCGATCTCACATATCTCACGGATGTGGGAGACGCTCATCAGCCGGCATCCACCGACCCTGACGGTATAGACCTCGTCTCCAGATTCGGCCACATGAACCAGCACACCTGGTTCCAAAATTTCATGATACAGCCATTTCCCCTTGTTCTTCTTGATGACCGGGGGATAAAACTCCTCAAAATGCCTCGGACCGATATCAGTGATCCGGTCTTCCATCGGTTTTCCAGGATTGTAACCTGATGATACAAATGCCATGGTGATAACCCCTCCCTCTTATCTCTTGTGATATTTCCTGAATTCGTTGATGTCACGCTTGAAGCCGCCCTCAACCTCATCTTCCTTCCAGAAGATGTACGGGTTGGTCCTCGGTTCCTGAATCATCCGGGGATCCGGATCAAGCCCGGTCATTTCAAGCAGCTTCTGCATCCCCTGACGCTTCATCAGCTCGCCGAGACGCTCACGGTTCTTGCCCTCTTCCATCCACCAGTCCCAGATCGGCTCGATCACCTTCTCCTTGATGTCGGTGTAAGGCGGTTCAGCCTTGATGAACGGGACGATCAGCGTGCCCATCTGCGCGCCGTCCAGAATCGGGGCCTTCGCGCCGGCCAGGATCGCACAGCCTCTGTCATTCCCGATCCGCAGGGCCCTCGGCATCACGTTGATGCAGTGCATGCAGTGGGTGCATTCCTTGTTGTTGATCTCCAGCTTGTCACCTTCATACCGCATGCATTGGGTGGGGCAGAGGCCAATGACCTCCTTCTGAATGTCAAACGCGCCCCAGTCCCGGCCCGCATGAGCGCCGGCATTCGGTTTCAGCTCGCCGCCCACATAGGCCTTGACCGCTTCCTCGTCAATCCGGATCTCATCCCGCCACAGACCGATGAAGGAGAGGTCCGAGCGTGCAATGGAGGCCACACAGCAGTTGGGGCATCCGTCAAACTTGAACTTGAACTTGTAGGGGAACGCCGGACGATGAAGCTCATCCTGATATTCAACGGTGAGATCATGGCAGATGGCCTGGGTGTCGTAACAGGCATATTCACAACGGGCCGCGCCGATGCAGTCCGAAGGGGTCCGGAGGTTTGATCCGGATCCGCCCAGATCTTGGTTGAGGTTGTGGGTCAGTTCATAAAAGACCTCTTCCAGCTGGGGGGTTGTGGTTCCTAGGAAGATAATATCCCCGGTCGATCCGTGCATGTTGGTGATGCCGCTTCCGCGCCGTTCCCAGAGATCACAGATGCTCTCAAGATATTTGGTGGTATAAAACTTGCCTGCCGGCTGGGAGACGCGCATGGTGTGGAAGTGCGCGACGCCCGGGAACATTTCGGGCTGATCGCAGTATCTTCCGATGACGCCGCCACCATATCCGAAAACCCCCACGATACCGCCGTGTTTCCAGTGGGTCCTCCCATGCTTGAAGGAAAGCTCAAGCACACCCAGAAGATCCTCACACGCATCTTGGGGAATCTGGTAGTCTACGCCTTTTTCATTCGTTGCCCTTGATTCGGCTTCCCGCTTAATGTCGGTCACAAAACTCGGCCACGGACCGGTTTCCAGCTGATCCAACAAAGGGGTCTCATGTTTTGCCATGTTTTACCTCCGTTTCAATAAAAAAATTAACCATCTTCTGACAAGGTTCCATTTTTCGGATGGCTTCCTTCATTTCCCAGTTTACGCGTTTTGGTCATGATCTTCGTTTGGGCTGCTTCGCTCGGCTTGGACCTGTCCCAATAAAGACGTTGGGGACAAGTATCGGGGATTGGCAAATCCAATCCCGCCGCCGGATATGGCAATCCAGCGGGAGTAGCGTGTGGCGGCTGGCCGAAACGAAGATCAGACCCGATTTTCCCATGCGCGTGAACTTGAACCGTGTGAAGTGCAGATGCCTTTCCGCTTTCTGATGTCTTTAAGGATGCCGGATTTTCCCTCGCTCCCGTCGGATTTGGCAATCCCGCGCGAGCGTTGAGGAAAAATGTTTCAGAATCTGCTGATCATGAAACAATGAAAATTGCAAGGTCAAAGGTGAGCCATGCATGTATCCATATTTTTCAGATAAAATTTCCCACACACATTTAAAAACGAACTATAAGCTCAATTTTATTTTTTGTCAACAGAAAATTGTTCTGTCGGCATTTTAGTTTTCACAATGCCAGAACCGGCACCGCCTAAAGGCGGAACTACAAACTGAAAAATGCAAATCCAAACTTGGGCCCCAGAATCCAGAAACCAGGCCCAGAATCCAGAACCCCAAAACCCAAGTCTTAACGCCCGGTGCCTCTTCCGAACACATCCCTTCCCGCAAGCGGGTTGTAAAGCTTTGTGATGGCAAATTTCATGACATCAAGGGATTTCATATCCGTGACGATACCCATCAGGGTATTTTCGGCCTCTTCAGGAAGCACACATGCATTTGAATCGTCAAAGGTCAGATCTTTGAACCCCTTGACAAGCTTCTTTTGGTCCTTCTTGGTCATGCCAACCTGAACCGCCTTTTTGCCGTCAATCTCTTTAACCTGATCAGCAACGTCTGCATCTTCAATCTTTTTGAGTTTTTCATCATCCAGAAAGACATTGATATAAAAATCTGCCATTTAAAACCTCCTTGTGGTAAAAAATTGATCTGTGAAGTGCGGAAATCATATTTTCTGCACATCAAAATGGACAACTTGACATTTAGTATAAAATAAATTGCTTTCAGTCAACAAAACTTATATTCAACAACTGTGTACAGGACAAAAAAAGTGATTGAGGAAAGAAACCCGGCTTTTTCTTGCTACAAACTTTTCGCTCACCTGAGAAGTGTAAACTACTTTTCAGGCAAAAGGTGTCTGCCGGAACTGCAAACTTTTTGTCCGGTTCGGATTTGTCAATCCGAGCTGAACTGGGCATACCGGGTATGTTGTTTGGTCACGAGTACTGAGCAAGGAGACTGTATAATGCCACAGCATGTTCTTTCAGCATCCTCTGTATGACAGGCATCTCTGGCGATGAGGGATTGTGACGATCCAGGATTGCCTCACCCAATTCATGCAGGTCCCTTTCTGTACAGCAGGAAAGATAATACCGGAAGCAATCCGCAACCGGTGCCGGCAACAAGGCCGAGGCAGGCTTCATCTCCAAGGCCTCCCAAAAGCCGGCCACGGTCCCCAAAAGGGCAATGTCAGGGGACCAGGCCATCTCCCCCACACCCTCCAGCCGGTCCAACCGAGTCCGGAGAGAGAGGCTCATCAGAAACACCAAGAGCGCGTTCAATAGGGTGACGGGGTCTTTGCCCGCGCTTTCATCCACCAGGGAACAATAGCCTCTCACGGTGATCAGTTTCAGCCGGATGCCATGAGGTTCCTTTCTGACAACAAAATCCCCTGCCGCGTGGTGCCAAGGCCATATCTGCTCAAAGGTTTCCATGTCATAATAATGGGTCAGGATCAGGGCAACCTTTTGGTAAAGTTCCCCTGTCTGTTCCGGTGTCAGGAAAAAGGGCCCCTCTGGATCCCACACGGCGATCCTCTCCCCATTGTCGCTCGGGTCCCTTGACATGTGGAATTCATTGTATCCCTCAAACCACTCCCCTATGAACATGGGGATATCAGTGGTTCCCTCCAGACAGACTTCACCCATTTGGCAAACCCGGGGAACATAAGCGCAGGAAAAGCGTTCACCCAACCTCCTCAGAATCTCGTACTCCTGTCGGATCCCCGACCTTCCCGCGTCGGAAACCGCCGCATTCACCACAAAGGATGACGGGATGCCGTTCACAATCGCCTCAACCCTGGCCGGATGATAAAATTCCCCGTGTTTCTCCAAGCAGATGCTTATCTTTTCAATTTCAACCGCATCCTTATTAATAGGGGCCTGCTTGGAGACTGCGGACCGGATCGTCTCAAAGTCCTCTTTTTCCAGAAAAGAGCGGATTGCAAAGAAGATGTCACCATGGGTGACAGAAACCTCTCCCGGCTTTTGAATATGCTCCCTGTTCATGGGAAGAGGGGCCTTCCAGAGATCATCCCCTTCTTGGACCGGATGGGTCATATGGTACAGGAAATATTTGAAACCCATTATCCCCCTGCCCGCACCCCTGCCCGTTCCCGACAGGCAAGGCACGGATGAAAGTGTAAAGAAACCCGGTTTCTTTCGATGTTTCAAGGAACCGGGTTTCTTTCTGTATGACTTTCCCTTTATGCCGTTCAAGTTCACGAAAATGATACTTATATAAGGCATCTTTCATTTATGGGTTCACATTCCAGTTTGCAGTTCCGCATTTGGGCGGTGCGAGACCGCCTGAAGGCGGAACTGCAAACTGAAAAGTGCGAACCACCTTTCAGGCAAAATGAAAGATGCCCTTATATAATGTGGATTTATCGTCGCCATTTATGGAACCGAATCAGCCCCTTCCCTGTATCGGCAGG
>JAOZRQ010000172.1 GCA_029940115.1 Desulfobacterales bacterium | reverse complement strand
CGTGATGGGTATCAAACCAAGCGTGGCGGGTATCAAACCGAGCGTGGCGGGTATCGAACCGAGCGTGGCGGTATCAAACCGAGCGTGGCGGGTATCAAACCGAGCGTGGCGGGTATCAAACCGAGCGTGGCGGGTATCAAACCAAGCGGGTATCAAACCGAGCGTGAGGGTGAAATGTTACTGGTTTTAACGGTTTTTGTGGTTTCCAATGTGAACCGCAGATGGACGCAGATGGGCACAGACGGCCTAGATGCCGGTCAGAGTGCCGAATCGTCAGCGTTCATCCGCGTTCATCTGCGGTTTGTCAGTCTGAAATCATAATGCAACCACAAAATCCGTTAGAATCAGAAATGTTACAAGGACTTTGCAAAAAAAGGAATTATGCCTATGAAATTCAAATCATTTGCTGCTCTGGTCGTGGCATGCTGTGTCTTATCTTTCGCGCCGGTCTCTTTCGGGGCCGGGGATGAGAAGGCTTCCAAATCTCAGGGCGGAAACCCGGCAGCCTTCTTTGCCAAAATTCAGCATGAGTTTTCGCCTGTTCTTGAGGGGGCTTCTGTGACGCACGACTTTGTCATTCAGAACAAAGGGAGAGGCCCTCTGAAAGTCAAGAAAGTGACGACTGGCTGAGGATGCACAGCCACCTCTTTTCCCAAAGAGGATATCCCTCCCGGTGGTGAGGGAACAATCACGATAAAAGTCAACACAAAGGGCCGCGGTGGCAGACTGACGAAAAGCGCAACGGTTCACACCAACGACCCGAAAAATTTGAAACTCAAGCTGACAATGACGGGCAAGGTGGAGAGCTTTGCCACCATTCATCCCAAACGGGTGACCCTGAAAGGTGTCGCGGGGCAAAAAATAAAGGGGTCTGTCAGGATTATTCCCAAAGAGAAGTATCCTTTCAAAATTCTTGGAACCCGGACAAAGAAAGGAAGAAACATCCGTTTCAACTTGGAAGAGGTCAGGAATCCGGATGGTGCGGAATATCTGCTGACCGTTGAGAATCTGAAGCAGGAGAGAGGCAGGTATTATGACATCATTTATCTGAAGACAGACAGCAAGGCCAAGTCGGAGATTCAGATAAATGTCAGCGGGAACATTTCTGGTGACAAGAAGAAGATGAAGAAATAGGGCATCTTTCGTTTCGCGTTGCAAGGGTACCGTTGTTCCAAAGAAACCAAGTTTTTGGCATCCTTCATTTTGCCTGAAAAGTGGTTTGCACCTTCAGATGAATTGCAGTCCCGCCTTCAGGCGGTGTCGCATCGCCTGAAGGCGAAACTGCAAACTGAAAAGTGTGAACCCATAAATGAAGGATACCTTAGTTTCTCTCCCAGTTTCCGAAGGATCCCCAAAATAGCCAGTTCTATCAGGCATACGGAAACCGGGTTCTCAAAACCCGGTTTTTCGTTGACAGAAAGGTGGGAACAGCCGATTATGAAGAAAATCAAGGTGGTCGCGTTTGACTGTGACGGTGTCCTTTTCGACACGAGAAAGGCAAATACCGCCTTTTACAACCGAATCCTGACATATTTCGGCAAGTCTGAAATAAACCCGGAACAGTTTGATTATATCCATATGCATACGGTGGAGGAATCAATAGCTTATCTCTTTGAGAACGAAGAAGATCGCCAAGCTGCACATGCTTACCGTAAGAGAACGGGTTACGAGCCTTTCTTCAAAATGATGGAGATGGAACCCCACCTCAAGCCTTTGCTGAAAAAGCTGAGGCCCGGCTACTGGACGGCGATCGTCACTAACCGGACAGACACCATGCACCGGGTTCTCACTGAATTCGGTCTTGAGAATGAGTTTGACTGGGTTGTCACCGCGCTCGATGTCCCACGGCCCAAACCATTCGCCGACCCACTCATCAAGGTTCTGGATCATTTTTCCATCAAGCCCCATGAGATGGTTTATGTGGGAGATTCGGAACTGGATGAGATCGCGTCGAAGGCCGCGGGAGTTCCCTTCATCGCATACAACAACCCTTCTCTTTCCGCAGACTTCCATGTGACAAGTCTCAAGGAGATAGAAGGCATTCTGGAGCGTGATGAAAATCAATGATCACGCATCACGTTTCACATCTCACGCATCACGTTTCACATCTCACGCATCACGTTTCACATCTCACGCATCACGCATCACGTCTCACGCTTCTTTAAAAGTTAAAGATATGAACCTAACAGACTATTACACCCTCTTCAGCGTTGATGAGAAGATCATTCAAGATGTGATGTCCCAAGCGCTGTCCAAAGGTGGCGATTATTGTGACCTGTTCTTTCAGCACAGCGTGTCAAACCATATCCGAGTGGAGGACAAGGCGGTCAACAGTGCACACTGCAACGTGGATTTCGGGGTCGGCATCCGGGTGCTGAAGGGAGACCAGACCGGATATTCTTTCACGGATGAAATCACGGCGAAAGCCATGACGCTTGCGGCAAAAACCGCGGCAGCCATTGCCGATTCTGCCAAGAGGGTTGAGCCGGTTCAGGTGAAACCCCATCAGATTCCAAATTATTATCCCATGAAAACGCCGTGGGAAGCTGTTTCCATTGATCAGAAAGTCCCCATTCTCCAAGAAATCAATGACAAGGTCTTTGCCGAGGATGACCGGGTGATCAAATGCACCATCTCTTTCGGAGACGGAACCGGGCATATTCTGATCGCCACCTCCGAAGGCCGAATGGTGCATGATTACAAGCCGATGTTTCAGATATCCGTGGCATGCACCGCCGAGCAGAAGGGGCAACGGGAGCAGAACTATTTCAACCTCTCCTCCCGAAACGGCATGGAGATTTTGACGCCAGAGACCATAGACCGGCTGGCAAAGGAGCCGGTCAGTCGGACCGTCGCGCTCTTTGATGCGGTCAAGCCGGATCCCGGGGAGATGGAGGTGGTCCTAGCCCCCGGACGCTCCGGGATCCTCCTGCATGAAGCCATCGGCCACGGCATGGAGGCCGATTTCAACCGGAAGAATATCTCCATATTCTGCGACAAGATGAACCAGCGGGTCGCGGAGAAATTTGTCACCATTGTGGATGACGGCACGAACCCGAGTGTCCGGGGGACCATCAATGTGGATGACGAAGGGAATGACACCGAAAGGACCTGTCTTGTGGAAGCGGGGATTCTCCGGAGCTATCTGCATGACAGGATCAGCGCGAAACATTACAACGTGAAGCCGACCGGGAACGGCCGGCGTCAGTCCTTCCGATTTGCGCCTGTCCCCCGGATGCGAAACACCTATATGCTCCCCGGCCCCCATAAAAGAGAGGAGATCATCCAAAGTGTCAAAAAAGGCCTGTACGCGGAATCCTTCACCAACGGACAGGTATTCATCGGCGCAGGCGATTTCACGTTTTATGTGAAATCTGGCTATCTCATCGAAGAGGGCAGACTGACAAGACCGATCAAAGATGTGAACATCATCGGCAACGGCCCTGAGGTGTTGCGTAACATCGTCATGGTCGCTGATGATCTCCAGCTGGCCGAATCCGGCGGAACCTGCGGAAAAGATGGCCAGATGGTCCCCGTCTCCTTGGGACAGCCCACCGTGAAGGTGGCCAAGATCACGGTCGGGGGGCAGGGTTAGAAGGTGTTTGAAAACTTCCCTGTGAACCCCTCAATGACGCGGATTTCCCGGAGATGGCCATCTCTGGTTTGTCCAATTGTTTCAGTGGGTTGGCCCGCTCATGAAGGTGTTTGAAAACACCTTCTAGGGGTTTAGGGGGTCAGGGATCAGGGGTTGGAGGTTTTAGGGGTTAGCTGGCGTTTTTACGCCCACTCCCACGTCTTCTGGCCTCAATGAGAACAAACACCCCTAACCCTGATCCTGACCCCTGTGATCCCTTGACTCCTGATCCCCTAACCCCTGACCTGACCTCTGACCCTAATTATGAACTCCGTCAACCTGATAAAACCCTATTTCATAGAAAACCGTCTGAAAATTCTGGCCGGTCTGTTCTGTCTGCTTGCCACGGATATGTTCCAGTTGCTTCTCCCTCGTGTCATCAAGTGGGTGATTGACGACCTGACCGCGTTCAGGGCGGATCTCGCCGGACTGTCCGTTTACACCTTGTACATTGTGGGGATTGCGCTTATGATTGGCCTGTTCCGATACGGATGGATATTCTGTTTCATGGGCATGGCCAGACGGGTGGAAGAAGGACTGCGTAACCAGTTGCTGGCCCACATCCAGAGGCTTCCCGCGTCCTATTTCGACAAAACCCGGACCGGGGACCTCATGGCCCATGCCACCAATGACATGCAGCAGATCCGCATGGCCACCGGCATTGGTCTGGTCACGATCATTGACACCCTGTTTCTGGGGACCACCGCCATCATCTTCATGGCTTTCATCAACGCCAAACTGACGATCTTCTCCCTCCTCCCCATGCCGCTCATCATTCTGGCATCATGGGGGCTCAGAAAAAAGATGCACCGGATGTACAAGACGGTTCAGGCGAGCTTTTCGGATCTCACCGAGGGGGTCAGGGAACGATTCGCCGGCATCCGCATCATCAAGGCTTATACTTTGGAAGATGAGGCGACATCGTCGGTCAAGGCCATCTCCCGGGAACATGTCGGAAAGAATCTGAGACTGGCAAAGATCACCGGAGCTTACTCCTCAATGATCGCGTTTCTCTCCAATCTCACCTTTGTCATGGTCCTCTACATCGGGGGGCGTCAGACGATCCTCACGGAGATCACTCCCGGGGATTTTGTGGCCTTCAACACTTATATCGGTCTCCTCATATGGCCCATGACCGCCATCGGCTCGGTGGCCAATCTCATCCAGCGGGGAAAGGCGTCTCTGGACCGGATCAACACGATCCTGCAAACCCAGCCCGAAATCACCGACACCCGGAAACCAAAACCGCTCAGGCAGGTTCGGCAAGGGATTGCTTTTGAAAACGTCACCTTCGCATATGAGGCGCTGATCCCCAACGAAAAACATCAAGGAGAAGAATCCAACATCCCGCATCCAGCATCCCGCATCCAACATCCCGCATCCAGCATCCAGCATCCCGCATCCCGCATCCAACATCCCGCCTTGTCTCAACTTGATATCCGTTTGGAGAAGGGAAAGACCTTGGGAATCATCGGACCTCCGGGAAGCGGAAAGACAAGCCTCCTGAATCTTCTGCCCCGCTTTTACGATGTGTCAGAAGGGCGCGTTCTCATAGACGGGACCGACATCCGGGAATTTTCACTGCGCGATCTCAGATCATTGATCGCCTATGTCCCTCAGGAACCGTTTCTCTTTGCAGGCACGATCCGGGAGAATATCACGTTCGGAAAGGAGAATGCCGGGGAGTCGGAGCTGGCAGACGCGGTTTGTGCGGCTGCATTGGATGAGACCATCAAGGCCTTTCCGAGTGGATTCGAGACCATCGTGGGGGAAAAGGGGATCGTCCTTTCCGGGGGACAGAAACAGCGGGTCGCTCTGGCCCGCACCCTGATCTGCGAAAGGCCGATCCTGCTCTTGGATGATCCGATCAGCCAGGTGGACACCGGGACCGCGAGCCGCATTGTGCGCACCATCCGCTCCTTGGCCGCGTCCCGGACCACCCTCATCGTCTCCCATCGGATTTCCGCGGTTCGCTTTGCCGATCAGATCATCACGCTGAAGGAGGGCCGTATGACAGCCTCCGGCACGCACGATGAATTGGCAGGGTCGCTTGACAGCTACTATGCAAAGACTTTCCGTATGCAACAGGTGGAAGACCATATGAAAGCATTATGACATTTGCCATGCGGCCATTGAAACTTGTTGAACCATGGGGAGAAAGGTTGCTGTTGGGCGCATTTGCAAGTTGGGGGAATTGTCCCGGAGGGACTTGTGAAAATAGCCCGGCAATTCATTGCCGGGCCACCTTCACAAGTCCCCGCGGGACAATGAAGGAACGATCCCCCAACTTGTGAATGCGCCCCAACGGGCACGGGTAGGAATCCTTAAGTTTACACTTATGTTAGATTAACCAAACCCAAAAAAAAAAGGAGCAAAAAGGATGAAGCGTAAAATTATTTTCATCGCCCGATGGGCAGTCTGCTTTCCCATGCTCGCGCTTTTCGGCGGGCAAGGGGAGGTGGTTTTTGCCGGGGAGCAGAGCCACCAGCTGGTCTCTGCCCACACTTCGGGCAGTATCTCGAGGGAGGGCCGGATTCAGGTTCAGTTTGTTGCGGATATGGCGGATCCGGCGGCGATCAACATGCCGCTGAAAAAATCGCCGTTCCTGTTCAAACCGGAGATAAAGGGGACCGCGATATGGACAACCCCCCACAACTTGGAGTTCTGGCCCAAAGACAGGCTCCCCGCGGCCCAAGCTTACACAGCCACCCTGAATCTCTCACAGATCACGGAGACGGCCGGAGCCTCAAAGACATTCGAGTTTCCGTTCATCGTGATGAAGCAGTCCTTTGAACTCACCATTGACGGGCTTCAGGCAAGCTCCCGGGTCAGTCTCAAGGAATTGCAGCTCACCGGAAAGCTGACCACCGCGGATGTGGAGAGCAGCCCAAGCGTCATCAAGCTTCTCAAGGCCGAACAGGCGGGGAAAGGGTTGAATATCCGCTGGACCCACGACCTGAAGCGGCGGAAGCATTCATTTGTCATCGGCGGGATTTCCCGTGGGGACACATCTTCCGATGTGATTCTCAGCTGGGACGGAACCCCCATAGGTATGGAGAAGCGGGGGAGCCGGGCGATCCCTGTGCCGCCCATCGGCCCGTTCAAGGTACTGGGCGTCCGAGTCGTTCACGGAGATCAGCACTATGTCGAAGTCCGCTTTACCGACCCCTTGGAGAAAGATCAGGATTTGACCGGCCTGATCCGGGTCACTCCCACCGAGGGAGAGCCGACTCCCCTGAGCATCCGATTCACCATTGACGGCAGTATCCTACGGGTTTATTCGTCCACCCCTTGGCCTGAAGAGGCCGCAGTCGAAGTGGCACTCGGGATTCGGAACATCCTAAGTGCGCGTCTCGGCAAAACGGCATCGCACACCGTCAGCTTCAAAGATATCAAGCCGGAAGTGCGATTTGTGAGCACACGCGTCATCATCCCCACCACCCGGGGGCTGACCCTCCCCATCGAGGCGGTGAACATCCGGGGCATGATTGTGGAGGCCACACGAATTTATGAGAACAACATGCCCCAGTTCTTCCAAGTCAACACCCTCGAATATAATGATGAACTGGAGCGGGTGGGCCGTGTGGTCTGGAAGAAGCTGGTTCCGCTTGATTTCACCCCTGACAAGAAGAACCAGTGGATACGATACGGCCTTGACCTCACGCCCTTGGTCCAGAAGCATCCCGGGGGCGGGTTTTTCAGGATTCGTGTCTCATTCTCCCGCCGTCACATTGTTTATCCCTGCCCGGATGCCTCCGAAAAGGAGGATGATGAACCGGAAATCTCACCCGACAACTGGGATGAGGAGGAGGAGAGTAGCTATTGGGACTACTATGAAGGGAATAATGACGATTACGACGGTTACTGGGGAGAATCTTATGAAAGGCGTGAGGATCCCTGCCATCGGGGATACTATAGGGATTACTATGAGCATAACATTGCGGTTTCGCAAAATCTGCTGATTTCGGATATTGGCCTCATCGCCAAACGGGGAGATGACGGCGTGACGACCGTCGTTGCCACGGACATGAAGACCGCCCAGCCCCTGCCCGGCGTGGAACTGAGGCTTGCGGACTATCAGCAACAGAAACTGAGTGCCGGAAAGACGGACAGCCATGGCATGGCGATTCTTCGTTCCGAGCGGAAGCCCTTTCTTCTTATCGCGAAGCATGGGAAACAGTTCGGATATCTGAAGATGGATGACGGGTCCGCGTTGTCGGTCAGCCATTTCGATGTGTCGGGACAGAGAGTGAAAAAGGGGCTGAAGGGATTCATCTACGGCGAACGCGGGGTATGGCGCCCCGGGGATCCGATCTATCTCACCTTCATCCTCCTGGACAATGAGAAGCGGCTCCCGAAGAATCACCCGATCTTCTTTGAACTGCGCAATCCGAATGACCAGGTGATCGAGTCCATGAGGAAGAGGGAATCCCTCAACGGATTCTACTCCTTTCAGACCCAAACGGGTGAGGACGCGCTCACTGGCAACTGGACCGCCCGGATCCGGGCTGGCGGCACCACCTTTTCAAAAGTGCTCAAGATCGAAACCGTGATGCCGAACCGGCTCAAGATCGGTCTTGACTTCGGCGCGGATGCCCTGTTCGGCGGAAAAATCACTGGCGAACTCTCCGCGAGATGGCTCCACGGTGCGACCGCCAAAAATCTGGACGCGGATGTGGAGGTGAACCTCCGATCAGCCCGCACCGCTTTTCCGAAATATGAGGAATATGTCTTCGACGACCCGATCCGGGAGTATATGCCGGAGACCCAAGTGATCTTTGATGAGGAGTTGGATGAAAAGGGGAAGGCCGCGATCAAGGCGGATATCCGGGCGGAAAATGTGTCGCCCGGAATGCTGAGAGCGAATTTCAAGACCCGTGTGTTCGAGCCGGGCGGCGCGTTCAGCATTGACCGATTCAGCATCCCCTATCATCCGTATGACCGGTATGTCGGGGTTCGCCTGCCCAAGGGGGACAAGGCAAGGGGAATGCTCCTGACGGATACGCCCCACACCACCCGGATCGCGATGCTGGACGCCGAGGGGGAACCGGTATCCAAGGGAGAGGTGGAGATCAAGCTGTATAAGATCAAGTGGCGATGGTGGTGGGAAAAGGGGAGGGATTCCATGGCGGAGTATATTGACACCTCCTCCCACACCCCGATTCGGACAGATACCCTTCCGATCAGAGACGGGAAGGGGGAATGGCAATTTGAGGTCAAGTATCCCTCATGGGGACGATATCTGATCCGGGTGTGCGACACCGACGGGAAACACTGTACCGGAAAGGTGTTCTACATGGACTGGCCCGGATGGGCCGGCCGGGCAAGGAAGGATATGCCGGGCGGCGCGAGTGTGCTCAGTTTCTCCTCGGACAAGAAGGAATACAAAGTGGGTGAGAAGATCACCCTGACCATTCCCACCGGGAAACAGGGCCGGGCCCTGATCACCATCGAGTCCGGGACCAAGGTGATCCAGGCGGAGTGGGTGGAATCCTCAGGTGAGAAACAGACCCGTCACGAGTTCACCGCCACCGAGGTGATGGCCCCGAACATCTACGCCCATGTCAGCTTTCTCCAGCCGCATTTGCAGACCGAAAACGATCTGCCCATCCGGATGTACGGTGTGATTCCGATCCGCATCCTGGATCCCGGAACCCGGCTGGACCCGGAGATTGAGACACCGGAGACCTTTGTTCCGGAGGAGAGTGCGGAGATCACGATCCGTGAGGCGAACGGAAAGCCGATGACTTATACTGTGGCCATCGTGGATGAGGGGCTTCTCGACCTCACCCGGTTTCAGACGCCTGCTCCTTGGGGGCATTTCTACAAGAGAGAGGCCCTCGGCGTGACCACATGGGATATCTTCGACATGGTGGCCGGCGCGTATGGCGGCGTGCTGGAGCAGCTCTTGGCCATTGGCGGGGATGACGCGCTCATCAACCAAGGAAAGAAGAAGGCGCACCGCTTTCCGCCGATGGTGCGGTTCATGGGCCCCTTTGCGCTCGGAAAGGGCGCGGACAAGACCCATGCGGTGGATATTCCCCAGTATGTCGGCTCCGTCAGGGTCATGGTCATCGCGGGACAGGACGGCGCGTTCGGGTCCGCGGACAAGGCGGTCTTTGTTCGCAAGCCGCTCATGGTACTGGCCACCCTCCCCCGGGTGCTCGGACCGGATGAGGAGGCGGAGATGCCGATATCGGTCTTTGCCATGGAAAAAAGTGTGAAAGACGTCTCCGTAGTTGTGAAGACCGAGGGGCCGCTGTCACTGATCGGTTCTCCGGAGAAAAGCATCGCGTTCTCCGAACCCGGAGACGAGATCATCTTCTTCAGGGTCAAGGCGGGCACACAGGTCGGCATCGCGTCGGTCTCCGTGCAGGCGACATCTGGAGAGGTGACGGCTGGGCAGAAGATCGAGATTGACATCCGAATGCCGGGGGGAACCGTCACGGATGTGGTGGATACCGTGATCTCCACAGATGAGATATGGAAGAATGCGGTGAAGTTTCCAGGTGTGTCCGGAACCAACAAGGCGTTTCTCGAAGTCTCACGGATTCCGCCGATCAACCTGGGAAAACGCCTCAGCTTCCTGATCCGCTATCCCCACGGCTGTGTGGAGCAGACCACCTCTTCGGTCTTTCCCCAGCTCTACTTGGACAAACTCCTTGACCTTCCCCGGGAGCAGCAGGATCGGATCCAGCGGAATATCAAGGCCGGGATCCAACGCCTGCAAACCTTCCAGGCTGCGGACGGCGGATTCCTCTACTGGCCCGGGGGAAACAAGGCGCATGACTGGTCGTCGAGCTATGCCGGCCATTTCCTTGTGGAAGCCGAAAAGGCCGGGTATCTGCTTCCCCCGGGGCTGATGGCCCAGTGGAAGACGTATCAGCGGAAGCGGGCCATGTCATGGTTGCGGGATGGGGATCGCCAAGAGCTGATCCAGGCGTATCGTCTCTACACCCTCGCCCTTGCCAGCGAGCCTGAGCTCGGCGCGATGAACCGGCTGCGAGAGGAGCAGAACCTCCCGGCCCCGGCCCAATGGCGGCTCGCATCGGCCTATCTTCTGGCAGGCCAGCCCGAGGCGGCTGAGGTGATGGTGGAGAAGGCCCCCATTACGGTGGCCGCATACCAGGAGCTGTCGAACACCTACGGCTCGGATATCCGGGACAAGGCGATGATGCTCGAATCCCTCTGTCTGATGAATCGGATGAAACAGGCCAAGTCTCTCGCGAAGGCGATATCCGAAGGGTTGAGCAGCGGCAAGCCACTCAGCACCCAGACCACCGCGTATGCCCTGATCGCCATGGCCCGTCATGCAGGCGTCGCGGGCGACTCGAAAGATATGGCATTCTCGTTCTCCTGGAACAAGGGTGAGGAGGAGACTGTATCTTCCAAGCGTCCGCTGGTGCAGATGCCGCTAAGTACCGGAGACAAGGATGGGGGGATCATCACGGTGAAGAATATCGGCGGTGTGATGCTCTATCCAAGAATGATTTTGGAGGGAACACCGGCGGTGGGAAAGGAGACCGCCGCGGCCCATGGATTCAAGCTTGAGGTGAATTATTCCACCCTTGAGGGTGAATCGCTGGATCCAGCCAAACTGGATCAGGGGACGGATTTGCTTGCCAAGGTGAAGATCACGAACACCGGCAAGAGCGGCACCTATGAGGAGGTGGCCCTGTCCCATCTTTTCCCCTCGGGATGGGAGATCCGGAATATGCGGATGGATGTCGCCGAGGAGGATGAAGGAGACGAAGATGAAGAGGAAGGCATGGTTCCTGAATCCGATCACGACTACCAAGATATCCGGGACGACAGGGTCCATACCTACTTTGATATCAAGCAGGGTGAGACAAAGGTCTTCCGCACCATGGCGAATGCGAGTTATATCGGAAAGTTCTACCTGCCGATGCTCACCGTCGAGGCAATGTATGATGCCACGATCAACGCCAGGATTCCGGGCGGATGGGTCTCCGTTGTGGAACCGGGAGAGTGAAGAAGCTGTAAGCTCTGAGCTGTGACCACGTTATTCTGTGTAAAATGACAAGAACCTGTCCCTGACGGTTTTTCCCTGATGATAACGGATTTGGGGGAGGCCCGTCAACTTGAACTTGAACTTGAACGTGTCCGTGAACTTGAACTTGAACGTGTCCGTGAACTTGAACTTGAACGTGCCCGTGAACTTGAAGGTGTCCGTGAACTTGAACGTGTCCGTGAACGGGCGTAGTTATGAGTTGGGGGAGTCCCGTGGGGCCACCTTCACAAGTCCCCGCGGGACAATGAAGGAACGATCCCCCAACTTGTGAATGCGCCCCATGAATTTGAATGTGCGCGTAAAAGAATGTTGATGTTCAGGTTCAAGTCTGAGTTCAAGTTCAAGTTCAAGTCTAAGTTCAGGTTCAGGTTCAAGTTCAAGTTCAAGTCTAAGTTCAGGTTCAGGTTCAAGTTCAAG
>JAOZRQ010000171.1:3663-12095 GCA_029940115.1 Desulfobacterales bacterium | reverse complement strand
GGGACTCAAAACTGCTCCATTTGGCCACAAGAGCCCTCAATCAAATCCTGATATATTTTCCTTGAAGTCTGCAAAATATTCTGATACATATCCACGTTTATGATCATCAGCAAATGGCAAGATTTGGCATCCTTCATTTATGGGTTTATATTTTCCAAGCCGAAAAGTTTGTGGTTCAGGCGGTGTCAAACCGCCTGAAGGCGGATGATGTTGAAGAAGACGAAATAGACAATCTGTTTCAAGTGTCAAACCGCCTGAAGGCGGGTGAAGGATGCCCAAAGTTTCAAAAAGGTTCGGTTCGGATTGAACTGCCCGCCGATTGTCAACCTTGGCGAGCAGAAAAGTGGCCTTGATCATCGTTTGGACCAACCTCGCCCGGCCTGGATTGCCAAATCCAGGCCGCCCGCCGGATTTGGCAATCCCGCGGGAGCAGGGTGGCCGAAACGATGATCAATGCCAGAAAAGTTTGAAAGGAACAGAACATATGTCCAAATCAATTGGAATTGATCTGGGAACGACCAATTCTGTGGGAGCGATAAAAAAAGTTCGTACAGAAATACTGAAAAACGCTGAAGGGGATCTGATCACCCCTTCCTGTGTCACGCTCAAAAAGAAGAAATTCCCCTTTTCCAAACCCGACTTTGTGGTGGGCAAGAATGCCTTGGAGTGGATCAAGCAGGATCCGGAAAACACCATTGTCTCAATCAAGCGTCTGATGGGAAGGAACTTTCAGGACCAAGCGATCCAAGACATTCTCTCAGACCGCAGGTTGCGCTATCAGCTGGTCCGCCACTCAAAGGGAACCGAAAACAGTCTGGCAGTCATGCTCGGGGGAAAGGAATACACCCCTGAGGAGATTTCAGCCAAAATACTGCAAAAGATCCGCTCAGATTCGGAAAAACTTCTGAATGATGAAATCGAGTACGCGGTGATCACCGTGCCGGCCTATTTCAATGACAAGCAGAAACACGCCACCCGAACCGCGGCGGCCTTGGCAGGATTGAAGGTCCGCAGACTGCTTCCGGAACCGACCGCGGCCGCCATTTCATTTGGCGTGGATTCTGTCAAGGCGGATGAGGCGCAGACGGTCTTCATCTTCGACTTCGGCGGTGGCACCTTTGATCTCTCCGTGCTGACCATCAGCGGGGGGCAATTCATCGAGCAGGGAAAGGGGGGTGACATGTGGCTGGGCGGAGAGGATATTGACCGCCTGGTGGCTGACTATGTCTTGGAGATGACCGCGAGGGAGTACGACATCGCCGACATGAATGCGCTCATCGAAAATCAGGACCCCAAGCGGCGGAACCGCTTTGTCGGGGAATTGAGGGAGAAGGTGGAGCAAGCCAAGATCCGTCTGAGCCAAGAGAATGAGGCGTATATCGAGATACTCGGGGTGTTGAGGGACAACGACAGGGACAGTGTGGATGTGGATGTGGAACTGAGCCGGGAGGTGTTCAACGAGATCATCGGCCCTGTGGTGGAAAAGATCCTCACGCTGACCCGGAAAATGCTTGAGGATATCAATTTCACCCCGGACCTCATTGACAAAATCCTCTTGGTGGGAGGAAGTTCCCACATTCCGAGTGTGGTCGCGGCGCTGAAAAAGGAATTTGGGGGTGACAAGGTGATGATTCACGATAGGCCCATGCTTGCCATCGCGGAAGGCGCGGGCATTCTGAGCCATCGGCTGTCGGATACATATGAATGTCCCCAGTGTGGCGCCGAAGTCTCCCAATCGGACACGATCTGCGGGAAATGCCGGTTTGACTTGGAAGCCTATATCATCGAGGCGGGCGTTCTGGATATCGTCCACTCCGCGGCCCATGACTATTACATCCGCTTGGAGAACAATGACAGGCATCTGATGGTGGAGAAGAACACCCCCCTGCCCTGTGAGCGGACCGAGGTGTTCAAGCTGGTCCATCCGGAGCAGAAGGTCGTCCACATGAAATTTTACAACATCGTGAACGAACGGGAGGAGTCGATCGGTGACCTGTGGCTCGGAATCGAGCTGGACGCGAAGGAGAGAAAGAAGGAGAAGGATGAGGGGCCGTTGCATGTGGAAATCACCCTGAAGATTGATGAGAGCAACCTCATCGCTGTCACCGCGGGGCTGAAGGGACATCCGGACTTGCAGGTGTCAAAGACCCTTTCCCGGGGAAAGGCGGACGAGAAGCTGTTCTTGGTGCTGGAGGAGACCATCAACGAGGCCAACACCAAGCAATATAACGAATATGTCATGCTTGACCTCACGCACCGTTCCCTCTCCGCCATAAAGGACATCAACAAGGTGGTCTCCGAGGAGAACGGCGAGCTGGATGAGAAGGTTTATGAAAAGGCCTCCCTGAAGACGGAGAAGGCCCGGCGAATGGCGGATGAAGGCCATTGCGCCCGATCCACCGTCTATTATGCGCGGGCCGCGCTTGAGGATTTCGGTCCGGCCATCCCTCCCAAGAACAAGGCGGTCATAAGGAAAAGAATGAAGCGGTTGGAGGAGATGGACGAATTCGGCACTTTTGAGGAGAACCTTGAGGCCATCGCCGACCTGAACGACGCGCTCAATCAGAAGCTCGGGGTGGTCAATGTCCTGATGGAGATCCAGAAGGCCGGGGATTTCTGCATGGAGAACAACCCGTCAAAGGCCCCCAAGTTCTATCAGTCCATTGAGAACATATTGAAGGCATACAAGCAGGATGAGCCGGACAAGGCCGTGTCTCTGATCAAGGCGATCATGCCCGAGGCGAATCGCATCCTCATGGATTACGAATCGAGGAGCGGCACAATTTACAAGGATATTACGAAGTGAGGCTAGGCGAGGGATGAGGCGAGGGTGATGGGATTCTCCTGCCGCCTGCCCGCTTGCCGCTCGCCGCTTGCCCCTTAGGATGACAATGAATCAGTCCTGTCCCATATGTGGTCTGGAAAACATTTCCGATGACAAGGCCGAGTGTCCCCAGTGTGACGCGGACCTCTCCTGTTTCAATGCACTGGATGCCATTCCTGACGAGTTGCCGGCCCCGGAGGCGAAGGTGCCGAGGACTGGCATTGTCATTGCAACGGCGGTCATTCTTTTGGCCATGATTCTGATCATTGGAACCACCCTGTTTCAATTCCACCGGTTCAAGCAATTTGAGCGTCTGCTGGCGGATCATCGGCATTCCATCAGCAACATGGATGAGGAACTGAGAAGACTGAGGCTTGCCAAGGCCGGGACAGAGAGTTCCTTGTCTGCTGACACTTCCCCCTCGTCTGTTGCCAGCGATCCGTTGGTTGCGGATACGCCATACCGGGTCGAAGGTGAGGGGAGAGAGGCCAAAGCCCTCTCGCCTGCCCCTCATCCCTCACCCGCATTGGCTGACGCGGTGGGACAACGGGCTGCCGGAGAATCTCCCCTTGGCCGCTCTCCGGCTGGCAATGCCGGTGATGGCGTGTCGCCGCCTGTTGACGCGCAATCTGTTGATTCTCAGTTGTCCGTTGCCAATTCCCCATTGTCGCCTGGCGACGGGCAACGGACAATGGGCCACGGACAACCCACAGCGGATAACGGACAACCCTCAACAGACAACGGACAACCCTCAACGGACACCATACCATATCCTTATGATTTCCGCATCTACGTCGCTGAGGAGGACGACACCCTGTGGGACATTTCAGAGGCCCATTATGGATCGGGACATTATTATCCAGTCCTGCTTGAACACAATCCGCAGACTGGAATCTACTCCATTGGAAAGGGGACTCAGATCAATATCCTCAGAGATGCCCGCGGGGTCAGGGCCATCTACCACAAGATCACCACATCAGAGAGAGGAAATCTGTACTGGAACTATACCACCGTTGAGGGTGACACCGTCCGATCGGTCATCTCAAAGTTTTACAAGGTGTCGGACATCGAGAAACATATGGAAGTGTTCAACCCTGACGCCCCGTTGCAATTAGGAAGGAAAATCAGAATATTGTTGAAGTGAGGCGTGAGGCGTGATGCGTAATGCGTGACGTGTGATGCTTGAAATTTACCCCTGTCATTCCTGCGAAAGCAGGAATCCACCCTTGAAACTCGGGGCGTATTTATAACTGGGGAGGAGTCCCGGATACGTCCGTTTCAAACCAAAATGGAAACACCATGGGAAAGAAGAAAAAAAAAAAGGAGAAAAGCCCTGTGGCAATGCTGAAGAGAGCAGAGAGGCTCTTCAGAAAGGGGAATTACCCTTCTGCGAAAAAGGACTTCGAGGAGATCAACAAATACCTCAGAGATGAGGAGATTGCTGAGAAGATCAAGGTTTGTGAAAGGGAAATCAGGCAACTCAAAACAAAGGATCTGATAAAAAGGGGAAGGAAGAATACCCGGAAGGGAGACCTCAAAGAGGCGATCCGTTGCTTTGAGCAGGCTTATGACATCTGCGGTGAGGACTGGATCCCCAAAAAAATCCGTGAACTGAGAACGGAATTGTCCAGCCGCCGCTCCTCTGAGGCGGCAAAGGATGCCGAGAAGGCCGGAGATTATGAAAAGGCCGCTGTTTTGTACGAAAAAGCCCTTGTCACTCAGGAGAGCGAGGATCTTCTTCTGAAAAAGGCATCCTCCCTTGTCAAGGCGGGGAAATATGATGAGGCAATCTCCATATTCAAAGCATCCGAGTTGTCGGATGATGGCGCGGTGTATGACTATGGCTTTGCCTTGGCCAAGACAGGCGCATATGATCAATGCCTGAAAATATGGGAGATGATTGAATCCCTCCAAGACACATTCCTGAAACAGCGGGCCTTGGTACAATCCCTTCTGGCAACCACGCTTTTCGAAGAATTCTTTCAGATCAGATATTCACCGCCGACGGTTTATGGCAAGCGTTTTGCGACCATTTATGAAAAAGGCATGTACCTTCTCGAAGGATTGAAAATCAAGACTCGGCACTCAAACCCTGAAACATTGCTCATTGATCTTCAGGGAATTGTGGAATATGGCAGATATGCGTCCATTGACTGGCTATGGAAGGAGGAACGGTACGAGGCCATCAGAAAATTGCTCCTTCCCTATCCGTCTGAAATGGATGCGGATTTGCTGGCACTTTGCGCGAAGACCTTTTTCAGGTTGGCTGAGATTTCAGGCACTTATCTGCCTGATCTCACGATGTTCTGGCTCACGGCCGTTCACACGCACGAGATCGTTGTGAAATTGTCCGAGAACGACAAGGATAGGGAGGCGGTGCGGGAATCACTCATCCAGAGGGCGGAGGATGTGATCAAAGGATATGCCGAGACCGGAGGGCCCTCCTCGAAAGGTGCCCTGAGATGTTGGCTTGTGGAAAAGGAGCTGATACGTGACCTGAGTCTCCTTGCCGGGGATCAGGATACGCCTCAACTTGAATCTGATTCGGAACTGATGCTGGTTTGCACCCCCCACTTTGCCCGGCAATTCGGATTGTCCGATCATGTCCTCCGACTGATCAGGGAGAACAGGGACGCATTCTCAGATATTGAACACTACCTGAGAACAGGTGCCTATTATTCCTCTGCCGGGCAGAGCCTGTTTCATCTTCATCGGGAGGAATACGAGGAGAGCCTCGCCAGTCTGCCCCAAGGAGGGGCAAGGCCTCAGTCGAACCCGGCAAATGGAGAGGCAGAGTTTGTGAAATACGGTGTCGAACGGGTGAATTTTGCCTATGGGCTCCATTGTCTGGAGAAGGGGGAGCCTCGAGCGGCACGATATTTTGAGAGTGCGGCCGATCTGTTCAAGAAATCCCGCCGATATGAAAAGGAATTTACGGACAAGGCGATCACCTGCCATGACTTGGATCAGATGGAACAGTATGAGGATGCCTTGGCCGACATTCACACCAAGAGGCCCTCGGAGGCGATCAAGGATGCCTTGTCATTGACCATGGTTCGGCGAGCCATACGATTGTACAATCACCGCCGGCTGAACATCAAGGCGGCAGAGGCGGTTGTGGCGAAAGCCCTGATGATCAATCCTGACAACGACCTCGCCCGTTCCACCTTGGAGAGGATGAAGGTTGACCTTGACATGGAGGAGCTCATCAAAGCCATAAACAAATTCAAGATGAACAAGGCCTGTCAGGTCGCGGCAAAATCGAAGCATCAGGAGGTGAAGGAGGAGTTTTTCGAGTTTATGGAACGCAATATCGAACATGTGGATGATATGGAGATAGACGAACACGAGAAAGTCATTTTGCTGAATGACTTTTTCAAATGGTGCGCCCGGGTGGATGAATCCCACCCGATTTTATATGACATTGATGAAATGCTGAAAGAGCTGGAATGAAGGGATGGGGCGATGGGCGGAGGGGCAATAGGCGCCAGCCGTTCGCCCATTGCCGCTTGCCCATCGCCAAACAAGGCTAATGATTATGAATCCTTACAAAGTATTGAATATTGATCGGAATGTCACAAAGCAGGATATCTTGCAAGCGGTGACCTTGGCCATGCGAGAGAGGAGACACTCCAGCCGGGAGATCGCCTTGGCACAGAAAAAGCTTATGAACGAGCTGTTGAAGGCGTCTGAGGAATTTGTCTGCTTCATTGATGTGGCACCATTTCTGGAGCAACTCGACATGACGCTTCCGGAGACGATGGCCCAAGTCTTTTCCGATGGGAAACGTCGAGGACCGGTTTCTGATGCCGACTTGACATATGAAGGATGAAGGGTTGAGGGTTAAGGGTTAAGGCGATTTCCGGAAAAGAACATGCCCAGTTTGTAGTTCCGCCTTTAGGCGGTGCGGCACCGCCTAAAGGCGGAACTACAAACTGAAAAATGCACGGCATGTTCATTCTTGGAAATCGCCTAAGGATCAAGGATGAAATATCCCTCATCCTTAACCCTTAACCCTTGCTATTAGGGGATGAGGATGAAAAAGGAGAAGGCGCTTTTACGGGAGAAACTTGTTGAATTCCAGTTGCGGATCGCCGAGTTGACGCATGCCCTGTCGGAACAGGAACAGACTTTTCTGACCAAGGAGCAATCTCTGTATCTGAATCTCTTTGAGGTCTTGGACGCATTTGAGAACCTTGATGAGAACATCGCGGAAAAGGAGGGGACATTTGACAAGACTACCCGAAGACTGGTCAAGAGCGTCCGATCCATTGAGAAGAAGATCGTCAGGTTGCTCAAATCGAATCATATTGTTGAGGTCACCTTCCCGGACAACCGGGCGGCCATGGATTCTTGCAAGGTCGTTGACACAAAGGAGGTCGGTGACATGGAGAACGAGACGATTCTGTCGGTGGTGAGAAAGGGATACATCAACACGGAGGAGAATGTCGTGCTGAGGAAGGCCGAGGTGCTCACGGTGATGAATGGCTGAATCATTAGTGGATCGCCCGCAGCCGCTTGGGCCTGATGAGGGAAAAGCCGGGTTTCTCGCCATTCCCGACTTTTTGTCCTGTACTCAGAAACTTGATATAACCTAAATTGAGCGATTCTTGCCAGAAAAACTGGCTGACGTTCCGACAACCGGGGGGGTTGCCCATTTCAGAGGTCTCACCCAATGGGTGAGACCTCAAAAATCGATGAGCCCTTGAAACCGTGAGGCAGAAGTCATGTTCAGACCAAAGAATCGCTCAATTTGGGTATAAGGAGGAAATGATGAAAACCTGTATGCAAACCGCTTTGTTCACCGCCTTTCTGGCCATCCTGTTCACTTGGGGGTGTCAGACCGCCTATTATGCGGCCTGGGAAAAGCTGGGAAAAGAGAAACGGCATCTGCTGAAAGACGAGGTCAAGGACGCCCGCACCGAGCAGGAAAAGGCTTCAAAAGAGTTCAAGGACGTGCTGACCCGGGTGAAGGAGATTTATGGGTTCCAAGGGGGCAACCTGGAGAAGGTCTATGACAAGCTCAAGGACGACTATGAGGCTTGTGAAGAGCGGGCCGACAATGTTCGGGAAAGAATCCAGGCGGTGGAGGACATCTCAGCCGATCTGTTCAAGGAATGGGACAAGGAGATCCGGGAGATCACCAATGAGAAATTCAAATCCAAAAGCAGGGAATCCCTGAGGGAGACCAAAGGACGATATGTCCGCCTCCACGCGGCAATGAGCAAAGCCACCAAGCAGATGGATCCGGTTCTGAAAAACCTCCGGGACTATGTGCTCTACCTGAAGCACAACCTGAATGCCCAAGCGGTGGGCGCGCTGAAGCAGGAGATGGGCAGCATCGAAGGTGAGGTCGAGTCCCTGATTCGGGATATCAACGAATCGGTCAGGGAAGCGGAGGAGTTCCTGAAGAACTTCAAATAAAATAAGCTGATTATAAAGAAACCCGGCTTTTTCTTGCAGTTGGAGTCGGCCCATTCGGGAAAAAGCCGGGTTTCTCGCCCACAAAGAAAAAAATCCGGCTTTTTCTTGCAGTCGGGGAGTCGGCCCATTCGGGAAAAAGCCGGGTTTCTCGCCCACACCTGTATTCAGGAGGCCAAAGAAAGAA
>JAOZRQ010000171.1:0-3563 GCA_029940115.1 Desulfobacterales bacterium | reverse complement strand
GCCCATTCGGGAAAAAGCCGGGTTTCTCGCCCACACCTGTATTCAGGAGGCCAAACGGGAAAAAGCCGGGTTTCTCGCCCACACCTGTATTCAGGAGGCCAAAGAAAGAAACCCGGCTTTTTCTTGCAGTTGGGGAGTCGGCCCATTCGGGAAAAAGCCGGGTTTCTCGCCCACACCTGTATTCAGGAGGCCGCCCTGCCCGTGAACTTGAACTTGAACATTCATTTGCGGGCAGGCATGAGTTCAAGTATAAGTTCAAGTTCAAGTGTAAGTTCAAGTTCAAGTTCACGGCCTCCCCTGAATCCGTTATAATCAGCAAATAAGGGAGGGAAGATATGAAAGTCAGCACGGTTTCCGAGATGCGGGAGCTGGACAGAACCGCGATGGAGACATTCGGCATTGCGGATGAGTTGTTGATGGAGAACGCGGGTCATGCTGCGTATGATGTTTTGGCCAAGGAAGTCGGCGTCAAGGGGAAGCGGTTTGTTGTCTTCTCCGGCGCAGGCAACAACGGCGGGGACGGGTTCGTGATCGCAAGAAAGATCCATTCCACTGGCGGCGATGTGCAGGTCTTCATCTTGGGGGACCCGGACAAGTTCAAAGGCGCGGCAAAGTTGAACCTTGATATTGCGAACCGACTGCCCATAAAGGTGGAGCGGATATCCTCCCCCGTCGCGGTGAGGAGAGAGGTGCGCCATTGTGACGCGGTTGTGGATGCGATCTTCGGCACGGGGCTTACCCGGGATGTCGGCGGCGTCTATCGGGAGATCATCCAGCTGGTCAACCGGAGCAGCAAGCGGGTCTTGAGCGTTGACATCCCCTCCGGCATTGACGGCGATACCGGACGGGCAAAGGGGGTTGCCGTGAACGCGGACTACACCGTCACCTTCGGCCTTCCCAAGATCGGCAACATGCTTTTCCCCGGGTACGAGCGATGCGGAAAGCTTTACGTCACGCATATCTGCTTTCCGCCGTCCATGTATGACTCCCTGAAGACAGCCATAAATGTCACGGAGAAACTTCCCCCGAGAAACAGAGCCGGCCACAAAGGCGATTTCGGCGAGGCGCTCTTTATAGCGGGCGCTCGCAGCTATTTCGGCGCGCCCTATTTCGCGGCCTTATCCTTTATGAAGGCCGGAGGCGGATATTCACGACTTGCCGCGCCCGAATCGGTCACGCCGTTCATCGCGAACAAGGGGAGCGAGATCGTGTTTCTCCCTCAGAAAGAGACCGCCTCAGGAAGCCTCTCCCTTGAAAATAAGGGGCCGTTGCTGGAGATCGCCGAGAAGATGGACATGGTGGTTCTCGGACCCGGCTTGTCCTTGGACAAGGAGACGCAACAGCTTGCAAGGGAAGTGGCAATGGAGATCAAAAAACCGCTTCTCATTGACGGAGACGGCATCACCGCGATATCCAAAGATATGGCGATCATCAAGGATCGGGAATCCGAAACCATCCTCACCCCGCATATGGGGGAGATGGCGAGAATCACCGGGATGAGCGTCTCCGAGATTGACGAAAACAGCGTCGCCATCCTCCGGCGTACCGCAAAGGAGCTGAATGCCATCATCGTATTGAAGGGCGCGCACTCCCTGATCGGTTGCCCCGATGAGAGGGTCTTCATCAACATGAGCGGCAATGCCGGCATGGCCACCGCTGGATCGGGAGATGTGCTCACAGGGACCATCGCCGGCATGTTCGGCTTGGGATTGCCCCTTGGCGAAGCCGTCAAAAAAGGCGTGTTCATCCACGGCCTCGCGGGTGACCTCGCCGCGGAAGAGAAGGGAGAGGACGGCCTCACCGCCCAAGACATACTCGACTATCTCCCCATTGCCGTGAAGACAGATCGCGAAGGTCTGAACGACGCGCTCAGAGACCGCTACATCGGCGCACGGGTCGTATAGATCATTCACAAAGAAACTAAGTTTTTTCAAAAAACAAAAAACTTAGTTTCTTTGTAAGTATTCGGTGAAACCCGTCGAGTTTGCCCCTCACGTTCGGTTCGGATTGACAAATCCGAACCGCCACTCCGCCGGATTTGTCAATCCGGCGGGAGCGGACACGGGTTTACCGAATATTTACGTTTCTTTGGAACAAACCCCGTCATTTCTGGGAACCCCCTTTGGCGATGAGGAAGGTTTCACATCGCATGAAACCAAGTGGATTCCTGCTTTCGCAGGAATGACAGGGAGTCAGGAATTATCATGTCAAAAATATCAACAGGTTATCAGGAATTTCCCCATGATTGATTTCTCTCTGAAGGACAAAACCGCTCTGATCACCGGCGCGAGCCGTGGGATCGGAGAGGCCATCGCAATCACACTGGCCGACTACGGCGCGTACTGCATTCTTGTGAGCCGAAAAACTGACGCGATTGAAACGGTCGCTGAAAAAATAAGAAAAAATGGTGGAAAAGCAGACGGGATCGCCTGCCATATGGGTCATCTGGATCAGATCGACGCGCTGTTCAAGCAGATCAATGAACGGTTCGGCAGGCTCGACATCCTTGTGAACAACGCGGCCACGAATCCGCATTTTGGCGACATGTTGAGCGTTGATGAAGGGATATGGAACAAAATCCATGAGGTGAACCTCAAAGGCCCTTTTTTCATGATCCAACATGCCGCGCGGCTGATGATTCGATCCGGGGGCGGTTCCATTCTGAATGTCTCCTCGGTGAACGGCGTGAGACCCGGATTCATGCAGGGGGTTTACTCCATCAGCAAGGCGGGGCTGATCTCCATGACCAAGGCATTCGCCAAGGAGCTTGGCCAGCATAACATCCGGGTAAACGCCCTGCTTCCGGGGCTGACCGACACCCAGTTTGCCCAGGCGCTGATTGAGAACAAAGCCCTCTATGACATCTACGCGGGACAGGTTCCGCTCGGCAGACACGCCGCACCCCACGAGATGGCAGGGGCAACGCTCTATTTGCTATCTGACGCGGCCTCCTTCACCACCGGAACATGCTTGATATGCGATGGGGGGATGCTGGCATAGGGGATCCTTCATTTATGGGTTTACGCTGGAAAGTTTGCAGTCAAAATATAAAGGAGTGAATTTCGGATTTAGGGGAGCCTTAAACGTGAACGTGCACGTGAACGTGAACGAATGTTCACGTTAGGATTCAAGTTCAAGTTCAAGCTCAAGTTTGCGGGCGGAATGGCGGTTCAATGTTCGGCAAACCCCGTGTTCGCTCCCGCCGGATTGACAAATCCGGCGGAATGGCGGTTCGGATTTGTCAATCCGAACCGAGCGTGGGGTCGACGGGGTTTACCGAATACTTACTTGAGTCGAAAGTAAATATTCGGCAAACCCCGTGTTCGCTCCCGCCGGATTGACAAATCCGGCGGAATGGCGGTTCGGATTTGTCAATCCGAACCGAGCGTGAGGTCGACGGGGTTTACCGAATACTTACTAAATGGTGTAAACCCCGTGTTCGCTCCCGCCGGATTGCCAAATCCGGCGGAATGGCGGTTCGGATTTGTCAATTCGAACCGAGCGTGGGGTGAGGTCGACGGGGTTTACCGAATACTTACTAAATGGTGTAAACCCCGTGTTCG
>JAOZRQ010000170.1 GCA_029940115.1 Desulfobacterales bacterium | reverse complement strand
CCCGGCTTTTTTCCAAATGGGCCGACTCCCCAACTGCAAGAAAAAAGCCGGGTTTTTCTTTTTTTTTGTCCTGTACACAGCCCCAACTTATAAATACGCCCTAAGGAAATCCGGTTCACCCTTCATCCCTCACCCTTCATCCCTCACCCTTCATCCCTCACTCTTCACCCTTCACCCCTTCTTCAATGGCCATGAGAGATGCCTTCAGCATCTCTTTTTTGTATTCCATCTGTTTTTCCAGAGCTGCTTTGACATCTTCAAATGAGCAAAAGAGACGCCTTTTCCTCTGACGATCTTTTGACAAGGCAAAGCCGAGCAATATGAGATTGACGGCTTTCGGATTTCCTATTTTCCCGGCAAGGGCATCCGCATCTATGGATGCTACTTCCGAAGTTTCAGAAGCCTGAGCATGGTCATTCACCACCGCCCAGCCGCCGGTTTTCAGATAGGCCCCATGCTGACGAAGGTTTTCGGCCCTCAGGGCCAGCAGTCCGTCGGCTTGGCCAGGACGGATGAGCGGGCTGGAGAAATCTCCTGTTTTGAGATGGGATATGACGGTTCCGCCTCTCTGGGCCATGCCATGGGTTTCTGATGTGAAGACGGACATTCCCTTCAATATCGCGGCCTCTGCCAGCAGCCGTGTGACAAAGAGAACACCCTGTCCCCCCACGCCGCTGATGATAAGTTGCTGGTTCACAGATTCTTTCATAAACGGATATTGGTCCTTTCTGTAGTGTTTACACTTTGCCTCTGCACGGGCAAAGTGATATAAAATGAAAGCTTTTAAGATAATGTTTGTCCGACAGAGAACCCCCAGTTCGTAGTTCCGCCTTTAGGCGGTCTGACGGAGAACCCCCAGTTTGTAGTTCCGCCTTTAGGCGGTCTGACGGAGAACCCCCAGTTTGCAGTTCCGCCTTTAGGCGGTCTGACGGAGAAGGGTGAGGGATGAAGGGTGGAGATGGGGTCGGCCCGGGCTAGTTCTGGCAGAATGCAGCCGATGTCAAGAGAAAAATCGCTCAATTCAGGTTATAATCCCTACAAATTCATTCCGCCCGTCTCACAACCACCAACGTGACATCATCCGGCCTTTCGTAAGGTTCCAGCGTGGCGATTATATTTTTGTGCATCTCGGAGGCAGGTCTGTTCCCCGACTCCTTGATGATCTTTGCCAGACGGTCGTCACCGAACATCCTTCCGTCTTCTTTGTCCCGGGCTTCCGTGATGCCGTCTGTGAAAAGCACCATGCAGTCCCCGGGTTCCAGTTTCAGCGTGTCTGTTGAGAGCCACTGTGAGATGTCCGGCTCGATTCCGATCCACATCCCGTCTGTCTCAACCGCCTCGACCTTTCCGGTAGCCGCACGTCGGATCAGTATGTCCTCATGCAGGCCTGCGAACTGAAAATGCCCGTCACTGCCCGCTGCCAAGACAACGATGGTCATATGCTTTGACTCGTCCATTCTTTCGAGGTTGCTGTAAATTGTCCTGTTGATGACGGACAGCAGGCGGGAGGGCGGAACATCGGGATCGTCGAGCAGCACGGTGTGAATGGCCGTCTGAACCATCATCATGACCAGACCCGCTGTGACGCCGTGCCCGGACACATCTCCGATCACAAGCCAGTCGTACCCGGCCACGGATATGACATCATAATAGTCGCCCCCGACCTCCTCCGCGGGCTCAAGGCTGGCCGCGATGTCATATCCGGTCATCCCGGGCTTCTCAGGCAACAGGACGGACTGGATGTGCCTCGCAATTTCCATTTCCTGCCTCAGTCTCGCATGTTCCCTGATCATTTCCACCATCTGAATGTTTTTTATGTTGATCACCGTCAGACGCGCCACAGCCTCGATAAACACCCTGTTCTCATCCGTCAGGCCGAACTGCCCGCCAGTTCCGTAAAAATTCATCACACCCGAGAGACCGCCCTCATCTGTCAGCGGAACAGAGAGCAGGGATCCGGATGGGGACCCCTCCTCGGCAAAATCAGGGCGGTCAGGCATGTAAACCATTTCCCCCTTTTTCGCTGCTTTCCCTGTCATTCCCTCTCCCATGCGGAAAGTTCCGGATCCTGTGACAATATCCTCCGTGTCAGGATGACAGGCTGTCATTTCGAACATGTTCCGATCCTCTGTCAGAAACAGCGATCCTCTTTCAAAACCGAATTTTTCTGTCATTGTTTTCAGTATCCGCCTGAAAGCGGCGGGAATCTCACGGATGACAGCCAGATCCTCCCCGATGTTCCGGAGTCTGTGCAGATTGTCCATTCTTTCCAGAATGGCGTTCCTCATCCTGTCGAAACTGCGGGTCAGAACACCCAGCTCATCCTCGGACCGGAGCAGCCTTTCCTCCTCGGGAGAATATCTGATCTCAAAAAAGTCGGGATTGTTCGGATTCATCTTCTCGGTGGTCCCGGTCAGGGCGGCAAGCGGTTTTCCTATGATTCTGCGGACAAAATAAAAGATGATGAACCATAATGCCGCGGTTTTGATGACCGAGTTGACAATGATCAGGAAGAAACCGTACTTTATGCGCTCGATCACAACTCCCGAGGCTGAGTAAACCGTGGCTCTGCCGACAGCATAAGGTTCGTCATTCACCGTATCGTCACGCTCAATGTCAAAACTGTGAGAGAACAACCCTTTCAGCGGCGTGAAAGTCGTATCGGATGAGGCAAGCCTCTGTCCTTCCGGAGTGACAAGAATCTGTCCCTCTCCGCCGAGGATGACGCCCATGGCTCCGATCACCCTTCCCTCCTTGCTGTCATCAATTCTCACACCGACGACGGTTGACAGTTCGTTCATCCCGAAAATGATCGAATGCAACTGGCTGTTGTTATAATTCCACAATGCCTCGGCAATACTGGGCCCGAAAGTTCCCTCCATCTTTCTGATGTCATTTGTGATACTCTCCTTCACATGAAAATACTCGACAGTCAGTTGGACAAAGGTGACGATGATCGTCAGGACAAAATAGATGCCGAACACCTTCTTTATAAGGGTTGCGGCAACGGACTTCTTCAGGCTGACACTGTCATCGGACATGATTTCATCTCCTGGCACCTCACGCATCGGGCGCATTCACAAGTTGGGGGATCGTTCTTTCAGTTTTCCCGTCATTCCGAGTCGGATATCTGCCGAATTTCAGGCGATCTTTTTTGTAACTGGCATTGAACACACCATCTACTATATTCTCAAAAGCGACACCTTCTCCTTGTGAAGCCTTGTCTGTCTAAGGCTGAGTGCAGAATTTTCTACGAAATCAGAAAATGCAGTGATTTCAGAGAGTTGATTTTTGAATCTCCTGTAACCATCTGACAATTCAGATGATAGCAAAAAATCTGGGGTCAGGATTACAGCATCAAGGGTTCACAGCGACAAGGTGTCGTTTTTGAGTATATTGTTTTGCATTGATGCAAGACAACGCTTCCAAGGTAGCCGGACGAATTCAAGTTTCAATCCGAGTTCTTTTTCGACCAATTTCAAAATTTCAACAGCAAAACCCGGTTTCTCCCAATTTATTTTCTCTCCGTCTCCTATATAATTTGGAAAGCTGGTTTTGTTTTCAAAAGCCAGTGTTACCGTCACGGGGTCTGCTGCCCGGGCCTGGGAATTCAATATGAGAAAAGAAAAAATCATTATCCCAAGCAAATTGATAAGACGATTCATTTTTTGCCTCCTTTTCAATAAGGTTAAGTACCGGGCCGAAAGTCTTTGGGGAAAGTCGGGACAATCCAATTTTTCAGCCGCTCTTTCAAAAAACCGCTTTTCAGGAAATCCGATCCTCGTCTCCATCAGAAACCCAATAAAAATAACACCGGTTTCCCAGACTGTCAAGCACTTCTTTTTGAAAGACCCCAAAAAAATCGTTTGGCTTTGAAAGAGCCTCGTTCCCGATAAAGTCAACACCGGTTTCCAGATCTGTCAGGCACTCTTTTCAATTTTAATTTGAACACCTCGTTCAGGGCCTGCCGGAAACCCCTAACCCTTCGGATTCAGGAGAGGCGTTCAAGTTGCCCCCTTGAACCCTCTAAAAAATTGTCTGTCACGCACAACGTGAAAATCAGTATCACGTTTTGAAAGGAAATGCAAGGGTTCAGTTTGTAGTTCCGCCTTCAGACGGTCTCACACCGCCTGAAGGCGGAACTACAAACTGGGGCGAATGACTCTCAGGTCCCTCTGCCATCGGCTCTTGCCTCTTGTCCATATGGTGCTCGTGACGCAAAAAGAGAACCTCAGATCATCGAGTTGAGAGTTCTGGATCGATGTCAGTTCTCCAAACGGCACACTGCACCGCTTCAATGGAAACAGACGAGAAATTGGGCTGTCGGGCATTTGGATATCGGAGATCGCCTTGAAGGGGATATTGTCTATGTAAACATACTGGTCAGCGTACAAGATGTGCAACTGAGACAACTCATCGGGCCGCTCTCTTTGAATATATCGAAAGGCCAGTCCCCCCTTGCCCAAATCTATGATTGAACCCATGATCCTCAGCGGATCGCCGAGCAAGGCAATCGCGCCTTCCGGTGCCTTGTACCTTTTATATTTTCTTTTTTCAATCGGGTCCTTCATTTGTTTAAGCTCCTCAGATTTTTTTTGGCCAGAAGAGGGTGATCAAGATTTCTGAATGTTTTGAATGTTTATTACCCTCCATTACTCCCCATGCCTTCCAGAAGTTTTTCGACATCAAGAAGAATCTTCACCCCCCCTTCCGAGCGTGTCATGCCGGATATGAAACTCAGATCGGCATGGGCATCGAACACCGGTACGGCCTCTATGTCTTTTCTTTTGATATTCATGACTTCTGAAACGGCATCCACGATGATGCCAATCCTCTTTTTTCCGGTTTCGATCTCGACAATGATGATACAGGTTCGGTCCGTATGCTCGGTGGCTTCAAAGCATAACCTGAGCCTGAGATCCACAACCGGAATCACTCTGCCTCGAAGATTGACAACCCCCTTTACATCGTCGGAAATTCCGGGAACAGGGGTCACGGGCATCATCCTGACAATCTCACTGATCTTCGATATATGGATGCCGTATTCATCGCCGTTTAGTGTGAACGTCAGATACCGGACCTCCTCCTGCTCCACAGTTCCTTTCTCAGCCTGCGAATCTCCTCCTCGGCCTTTCTTCGCTCAGTAAGGTCATATATCACGGTCAGTACGCAGGGTTCATTCTTGAAATTCAGGACTTGACTGAACAGGGCGCCCCACATCAGTTCTCCGTTGCTCTTTCTGAATTTCGCCTCAAAATTGTTTGCCCGCCCATTTTTGGACAGTAAAAAAGACTCACGATCTTCAGGATCATCATATAAATCAGAAGCTCTGCGTTTCATGAAATCGTCGAGAGACCAGCCGAACACACGGCACATATGTTCGTTTACATACCTGATTTCCCCGCCGGATATCTCTGAGATAATCACCGGAACAGGTATGGTTTCACTGATGAGCCGGATATGCGTTTCAATCTCCTTGATGGAGGCTTCGACCTTTTCCACCAGTTCTCCTGCCACGACATCACCATGCCTGCTGGTAATTTCCATGGTTTTCTTGAAACGGTCAATCTTTTTTCTGAGCTTTTTATTCTCTTTTTCCAACTGCCTGATTTTTTTTTCTTCAGGAGATATGTCTGATCCTGATATGTCACTCATTTCCCCGCCTCCTGATAATTCAGAACTTCATTCTGCAGTTGCATCACCATGCTGAAAGGTGATTTTTATAGTCGCCTCAAGACCTTTGATCTTTTTTTTAATTTTTTTTGTTCTCCTTCATTTTCCCTGATTATAACGCTTTTCGGAGAGGCCCTGTCCGTGAACTTGAACGTGAACTTGAACGTGAACGTGAACGTGAACGTGAACTTGAACCCGAACGTGAACATTCATTTGCGGGCAAGTTCAAGCACAAGTTCAGGTTCAGGTTCAAGCATAAGCATAAGTTCACGTTCACGTTCACGTTCACGTTCAAGTTTACGGGCTCCCCTAAATCCGTTTCATGGTGCGGCACCGTTTCAGAAACCGGATTTACACTTCTTTTCCAGCATCCAGAACATCTCGAATCACCGATTCCATTTTTCTCTGATCAAAAGGCTTTTGGATAAATGCCTGAAAGCCTGTTTTCTTCAGCTCGGACTCCTCTTCAAATAACATTCCGGTGATCAAGATAATCGGGATATCCGAGCGGATTTTCCGGATCTCCTGACTTAACGCTGTCCCACTCATTTCCGGCATGGCATTATCCGTAATCACGAGGTCGACGTCTTTTGGCTGACTTTTGAAAATTTTCAGGGCCTTCCTGCTTCCCTCACAGGAGGTCACCCGATATCCCATATTTTGGAGAAGTTCACTGCATACTTCCAACACCATGAGGTCATCATCCACAAACAGGATGTGCTCATCCCCTTTCCCAACGCTTTCAGGTTCAACATCAGGTTTGGCATCTCTGTCATCGTCTTCAGTGACGGGGAAATAGCAATGAAAAGCAGCCCCTTTTCTGGGCTCGCTTTCCACGCTTACCGATCCATTGTGTCCTTGGATGATTCCATGAACCATGGCGAGTCCCATGCCACTCCCTTGTCCCACCGGCTTGGTTGTGAAAAACGGGTCGAAAATACTATGAATGATTCCTTTTTCGATTCCCGGGCCGTCATCCTTTACCGTAACTCTCGCATATGTTCCGGGTTTAAGTCTCGGAATCAGTATCTCGCCCCGTTGGCCTTCAATCATGACAGCTTTTTCCAGAATGACTTCAATTTTTCCTCCCTTATCCGACAAGGCATGTACCGAGTTGGTGATCAGATTTGTCACCACTTGGTGTATCTGGGTCGGATCCCCCATGACAATCATCTCCTTGTTCCTGATATCAGATCGGATATCAATGTCGGAACGCGTCAGATTGCTCATCATTTTAACCACTTCATCTACGATGGCACTGAGATGAAACGGTGTTTTCTCTTTCTCGGTTTGCCTGCAAAACGCCATCATCTGTACGATCATGGATTTTCCCCGGCTCGCCGCTTTCAGCAGATTGTCCAAATATCCCTTTTTTCTCTTATCCGTTTCCAATTCCAGCAAATTTGCCACCAGCTCCGCATAGCCGAAAATCGCCGCCAGAATATTGTTGAAATCGTGTGCAATTCCACTTGCCAATGTTCCGATGGCTTCCATCTTCTGGGTTTGGCGGAGCTGTTTCTCCAAAGCCATCACCTCGGTCAGGTCATGCACGACGGTCAGAATACAGTCTTGGACATCGAAATAAATCGGCTGTGAAAACAGCTCCGCTGGAAACACAGACCCATCCGGCTTCCTGAGTTCGGTGCGAAAAGCGTTGACTTCTCCCTTGTCCGACAAAATATTGAGAAACAACTTTCTGTCATCAGGATGATCATACAACGATGCTGTGCTGAGTTCCGAGAAATCATCAGGCGTATGGCCGAATGTCTTCTGGGCACTCAGATTGGCAAACACAATTTCGTCATTTTCATTTGAGATGATCATCGGAACGGGAATGGTTTCCGAGACCACCTCAAATTGTCTTCGCATCCGGCTCTCCGCCTTTCCGGAATGATCTGCGACAATCTTCAGCGCGGCTTCCAGTTTCCTTATCTTTTTTTGTAGCTTCTCCACTGCTCTATTTTCATCGTCAGTCATTTGGCCTTCCCAGTGTCCGTTCTGATTTTCTGTGGATTATTCCTCATTCTAACGGTTTTTGTGGTTTTCGACACGGGCTGAGAATGGTGATCCGCAGATGAACGCGGATGAACGCAGACGGCCTGTATGCCGAGGCTCATCAGCGTTCATCCGCGGTTTGTGGGGATTGTTGCGGCAGGCTGTCCCCCAGACCGGCTTTCAGGATCGTGACTGTCTGAGACCACATGCAACCACAAAATCCGTTAGAATCAGGATTATTCAGTAAATATTCGGTGAAACTCGTCAAACTTGCCCCTCATGCCCGGTTTGGATTGACAAATCCGAACCTCCTCCTCCGCCGGATTTGTCAATTCGGCGGGAGCGGACACGGCCGCCGCCGGATTTGTCAATCCGGCGGGAGCAGGCACGGGGGCTTGCCCGGTTTGGATTGACAAATCCGAACCTCCTCCTCCGCCGGATTTGTCAATCCGGCGGGAGCGGACACGGGGTTTATCGAATATTTGCATTATTCAAAGACAATGTCCAGATTGTCTATCAGGTCCTTAAATGTTGGGATCGTTTCGACTTGCCAAGTGAATGAATTCGAGCAGAGAATTTTCATGCGAAGCCCCTCCACGTCATCCGCCTCCATCACGAGGGAGACGCAGATTGTCTTTATGCCCGAACTGTTGAGAAACGTCAGCGCTCTCAGGTCAAGGATCAGTTCCGTCAGGTTCTCCTCCGACACCTCATTGATCACCGTTTCAAAGAAATCCTCGATTTCCTCATATTCCTCGGGCATTGCGGCGACATGGTCAGGGTTCCCTTGCCGTCAAAATCGACCTTGTAATCCTTTCCTTCGACATTCATGTCACGCATCCTTTTCTGCCAGTGGGATCTTTGCCAAGGTTGTCACAACAGTAGCCTCTGCTCCCATTTCGATCTGCCAAGCCAAGCTGACATTCTGCATCACAATCCGGATGTATCCGAGTTGTGACATGTTCCTTCCCTGCTTTTTGGCCGCCTTTGCCTCCTTCATCTTCTGCTTGAAAAGCGTTCTGATGTTGTCCGTGTTCAGAATCAGGTGGGCAGCCGTTTCAAGAGCCGGTATTTGGGACGGATCACTTTTGTTTGCCACATAAACCAGGAGTTCATCTCTTTTCAGGCACAAATCCGTGGTGATGATGTAATCATAATCCTGACACCCATATTTGACCGAGTTCTCTATCAGTTCCACGCAGACGGAGTGCAGAACCGTCCTTATCCGTTCCTCCTTTTCCGAGTCAACAAAGAGCGACCATATGTCTCCCATGAATTCCGCCGAGCGATCCTTTGATGCCCAGAGCCTTTTCTGATCAATTGATCTGGCTCGCAGCCTCAGTGTGCTCGACAGATCGAACCGTTCGCCCTCTTTTGAGTCAACAAAATCTCCGATCATAATTGTTTTGTATTCAGCCATCCAAACCTCCTTTCCTCTTCACGATCACCAACGTCATATCATCAGCCCGGTTGTCATCGCACCACCGGATCACATCCGCCACGATCATCTCCTTCATGGCTTCGGGTTCATGGTGGGCATGTTTCTCCACGATCTCCGCAAATCCGCCAATGTCGAGCATTTGGCCGCCCGGGTCTTCCGCCTCGGTCAGGCCGTCGGAGTACAGAACCATGAGATCTCCCTCTCCCAGTTCGAAATACGAATTTTTGGTGGGTTTGGAAATGTCCTCTTTCAAGTTCAGATAGACGCCAATGGGTTTCAAATTGGGAGGGAGCAAATATAAAATCCGTTTGGAAATGTCCTCTTTCAAGTTCAGATAGACGCCCCTTGTCCGGATCAGTTCGCACCGATCCGATTCCCGACGGCAGACAATGATTCTCAGATGCACACCGGCATGTTCGAATTTTCCATCGCCCAGATGTTGAATGTCAGCAGTTGCAACAAATCCTCCATCTTGGAGACACGTCTCAGTTTGGGAACCGGGTTCAGGAAGCGTCTGACAAATCTTTTCATCCCCTTTCTTCCGAGGATGTCGAACATCCGGATTCGTCACTGAAGAAAGATCCCGTGTTTCCGGAGAGCAGGCTTCAGCTTCTCCTCGACCCCGTGCCTGCTGAAAAAGGCGAGACGCAGGGTTTTCCCGGGGAATCGCTCTTTTTTCAGGCGGCGGGCCTTGTCGGCAAACTCGTCCACCATCTTTTTGGTGATCTTGTGGAGATGCTCGGGTGCGTAGTCCTTGCATTCCGCCATCACCACCGCCTGCCCGCCCTCCAGCACAATGTCAATCTCCTCTCCATCAGAAAGATGATGGTTGAGGGTGTGGGCAAACTCCGTCACCCCGATCCCGTCGGTCAGCCCGCCCTCCTCGCCGTCGATGATGGCCATGATCAGCCGTAGCAGCACCTCCCGCTCGTAATAATGCCCCTTCAGGTTGTTGTGCTCCCCGCGCAGCACACGCAGGGTCTGTCGGAGCTTCTCGGCGTCGGCCAAGCCCAGCTCCAGCTGCCTGACTCGTTCTTGGAGATAGTCGAGCAGGTTGTCCGTGCGGAAGTAAGCCTCAAATTTCTCCGTCGGCAGGTCGAGAATGTCCCCGTAATGTCTCATCAGCACTTTTTTCAACGTGCGGTCGAACACCCCGCCGTACCGTCCGCCATCAAGCTCGATGAGGTCGTACCTGTGCAACAGGGCCAGCTCCCCGCGCAGAACCTCGTCGTCAATGTCGAGACTCATGGCGCGTCTCAGATCCCGGGGATAATACCATTCTCCCTCATGCTTGCACAGAAAATAGGTGATCCGACGCATGTTCACATGATTGACCGCATGCATGGCCAGTGACAGGTATTCGTCCCAGTCCTTCTTGATGTTTCCCTTGGCCACCTCAAGCTCCAAGGCGCGATCCGCATCCCCGATGCTACAGATGACAGGCTTTCCGAACTTCGGCGTCAGCAGATCCGCTATCCGTCCCGGCACATTGTTGGTGACATGGACGATGTAGGCGGCGATCTCCGTCGTCATGCCATACCCGTACAGGCTCCCGTAGTTGAGCGTCATCGCGACGGCCTCCCCGTCCGCCATCTTGGGAACGATGAACTCGTCAAAGCGGTGGGGCAACCAGCGCATCAGCTCATGCGAGACCACCCCCATCAGCGACCCGGTGATCAGGAGCGGTGCCACGCGCATCTCCGCCGTGGACATGTAGGCCTTGCAGGGCTTGTCCTCCCTTCCCGCATCGACATACATGTTCAGATACTGGAACTCGTCGATCATCTGCACGACCTTCTCCCCCACACCGGGCGTCGTGGCGAATCCACGCGGCACGGCCGTGGCCGCGAGCACATACTCATAAGGGGACTTGTCCCTCCCGAACATATGCACACACGCGTCCAGATCGGACATGATCACGGCCTTGTGCGGAATGTCCACGGATTCGAGCTGTGTCAGGAGCACGGAAAAGTCAGCCCTGATCTCATGATTGGCCGCCTGCCTGTTCCAAGAGATGTCCCCGGTGTAGTAGCCGGCCACTTGGAGATAGAAGCGGCAGACGAAGTCCTCGAAGAACTCCCTTCCGCTACGCTTGCCTTCCGTGAATTCGTAGTAGAACGGGATCAGGTCCTTGCGCTCGCTGAAGACGATGTTGTACAGCCGCTCGAGGATCAGGCTCTTGCCGATCTTGCGCCGGCCCAAGAATGCCACGCTGCGGCTGATCTCCTGCCGGATGTTGTCCGCCCAGGTGTGCAGATACTTCAGCTCCGCGACACGGCCAATGAAGTTTTCCGGTCTTCCCACCCGTTCCCTGATGGCAAATTCAATGCCGTCCAAGTCCCATCGTCCGTCTTTGTCGAGCCTCAGCAATTTTCTCATCGGATTCCTCCTTTGTTATCTGATTTTTCATTCAATTGACAACAGCCATGTGGCCGAAAATGGGAACCCGGTCCCCGGATGATCTCAATCTGTTTGATGTTTGCCACAGGCATCGCGTCGAAATGGGTGTGAGGACTGTTGAAAACAGACGCCATGCTGTGTCCATTCATCATGATTTTGACCGAGAGGTTGAGTGGGGTGCTCATCCCGCGTACTGCCGCCTGATGCGACGTAACGCCGAGTTCGTGGACCAAGTCAAATCCCGGGACGGTTCTCAGGACATCAACAATATCCCTTGCTCCCATGTTTTTGATTTCCTCGCCGGTAATCACCGTCGGAGATGTGAGCGTCAGGGAACAGCTGGGATGCGAGGCCGTCATGGGAATCCTCGACCGCAGGATTGACACGAAGGTGAGATGGGCCGGGATCGGGAAGAGTTTATGAGTTTGTGAGTTTGCTGCCGTGGGTTTCAGGCGAACAAAACCCGGCTTTCCTGACAGTTCCAGTTTGTTGCGATCCCACGCGAAGCGTGACTGCCATTAAGTTAAGACGGGGAGACCTTGATCATCGTTTGGACCAACCTTGCTCGGCCTGGATTGCCAAATCCAAGC
>JAOZRQ010000005.1 GCA_029940115.1 Desulfobacterales bacterium | reverse complement strand
TTCCCCAACGATGGGAACTCGGTTGAAATTTGATTAAAGTTCGCCTGAAAATCAGCTTGCTGTCTGCCAATGCTCCTCTCTCTGTCCTGACTGCTCCTTCCTCTTATTCTTATATTGCTGAAAATTTGGAATATTTGTTTCTGATTGGTTCTGTATTTGTTAATCGCCTGATATGCGAATTCCATTAATTCACCTTCCGGAATTGTCATAAGCTGTGTGCCGGGATTGACCATTTTCATGTCATGCAGGTCAAGAACCGTGTCTGTTTTAACTTTCACAATATCCAGCAAATCCCCGTCAAGCGGATAATCCGGTTTATCTCTCAGAACGATTTTATGGTTCTTAGGATCAATATCCGAGAGAATGACCCTGATTGTATCCTTTTTTCCCTCTTTTTCAATCCATTCGCTGACAGCAATACTGCCATACAGGGACATGGGTTTGGTGCCGCCGGTGTAATTCAGGTGGATGGTGTTTATAGCATCCGCTTTGGCGAGTTCGTCCAATTTATCCTGAATCCCTTTGACAATAACAGACGGATTTCTTTCATCTGTATTCAGGTCAACATATTCAGGCTGAATATTCAGTTTGTTGCTGACCCGTTTTGCAAATTCTTCAGTATCGTTGGAATGAACCAGAATGATTTTATCCGGTTCAGGCAGTGCATTTTCTGCCTCTGCTCTCCCTTTTCCCATCAAATAGTCACTCACAATATAGTTGGGCAGCGGATTGCTGCCGACGAGTAAAATCAGAATATTCATTTTTATTCCTCCTTTTCTGTCTTTCTGGAGCTTTCAACAAAATGTTTGTCGCTCCGGAGTGCCAAACTTGCAGTTTGGCTTTCTAAAGCTTTCAACAAAATGTTTGTCGCTCCGGAGTGCAGTTTGGCTTTCTAAAGCTTTCAACAAAATGTTTGTCGCTCCGGAGTGCCAGACTTGCAGTTTGGCATGGAAACCGGGAGGTCTGCCAAACTGCAAGTTTGGCACTCCGGACAATTTTTTTGCCAAACTGCAAGTTTGGCACTCCGGACAATTTTTTTGTTGAAAGCTATAAAAAGAAACCATGGTCAGCGGCCAGCGGCTATGGGCGAGCGGCTACAGGTATCATTCTTCGCCGCTCGCCTGTATGGCATGGGTGCGAAACTTGAGGCCCCAAGTTTACAGTTCCCCTTCGCATATACTGCACCGCGAGTCTATTGGCGTCATCATCTCGTTACAATAGGGACATTCAATCTGCTTACTTTCCGATGGCTTATCCTCCTTCAGAGGCTCTTTCTCCTCCGCGTGATCGGAGAAATCGGCTGGCGGTTCGGATTCTCGCTCGTCAGAATACCCCGAATCAGCCTCCTGTTGCCTCGGTTCTGCCCTATCCGTCTCATCCTCCTGCCACGTTTCGACCTTCGGTTCCTCCGGCTCCGGCTGAGACACATCCGGCTCGGGTTCAGGTTCCGCCTCAGCTTGGGCCGTTTCCGCGGACGGTTCCCAGTTGCAGACCGGGCAGGGAAATTCGCTCGGATACCCTTCAAAGGAGAAGCACATCGGGCATTCCATCTTCTCTTCTTCCTCCTCCTTTTTCAGCTCCCATCCGCAGTTCCAACAGGATTTCAGATCATCCGGGGACTTCTTCCTGCAATGTTCGCAAACCACATGCTCCGCAACCCGCTTCTTGCAGTGGACGCAGTAAATCGCACGGACATTGATCGGGTTGCGGCACTCAGGACAACGACGGTTACGTTGCTTCTGAGACGGGGACGTCAGAGGCTCGAGTTCAGATTTCGCCGCATCTTCGACGGCGTCATCAGCGGCATCCTTGATACCAAGGGTACGCTCCCTGTCCAGCACGAGCGCGTCCAGACAATGCCGCCTATCCCTAAGCGTCCTCTTCTCAATCTTCAGAAACTTGCCACCGGCTTTTGTATAGGGCCGAAGAGCGTTCACATATTCCTCATAGGTCAGCTTCTGGGACTTGGGCTTTTTCCGCAGGTTTTCCAGAGCGATCTCCACCTGCTGGCGATCCTCTTTCGTGCGGAGCAGCTCCTTTTCCACCCGCACATCCCGCTCAAATTCCAGCGCGTGATACGGGGTGAATCGTCCGGCCTGGGCCTTCGCGGCCTTGTTCTCGTCTGCCTCCGGAGGATAGATGTGGGTGAGATAGAAGTCGATCAGCAACAGATACACCGACAAGAGACCATGCCCGCGGATATCGTCCACCACCGTCTCCACCTGATCGGAGAGATACTTCCGATGCGTCTCATGCTCAGGCCGCTGATCCTGGTAGAGAATTTCGATGGCACCCGCCTCTTCACCCAGCTCCTCCTCCATCATTTCAAAGGCCACCTCTTTCTCATAACTGAAGAGGTTGGTCACGGTCTGACGATCCTCCCCGAGCTGTTCCCGAATCTTCAGGAGGCCCAGCATCCGAGCCAGCACAAAGGCTCGGATCGACTCGCTGTATTTCCGCTTCTCCTCTCTGGTCTTGGGAATGATCACGGAGAATACACGATCCCCGTCGAGCACAAGTGCATCCCGGAAACTCCGTCTTTCTCCGGTCACACTCCGGGTGATCACCTGAAACTTCCCGGCCGGTTTCGTATATGGCCTGAGGGCAGTCACATATTCCTCATAGCTCAAATCCTCTCCCTTGGGCCGGTTTCCACGGAGTTCCTGGAGCGTTCGCTCTATCTCTCTTCGCTCATCCTCATTGGTAATCAGTTCACTGTCAATCCGCCGGCTCCGTTCAAAATCCAGGGCCGCGTAGCAGGGGGAGTATCGGGTGATGGATACTCCGGCAGCCTCGTCATCCTCTGTCACCGAGGGGTAAACATGATAAAGATAAAACTCGATCAGCAACAGATAGACCGCCACCAGTCCCCGCCGGCGAAGCTCCTCGACCACCCGCTCCACTTGGTCGGCCAGCAGTCTGCGATGGCTTTCATGGTAAGCGCGTGTGTCCTGATAGAGAATGTCAATCGCGGCAAACTCGTCTCCCAAGTCCTCCTCCCTGATGTCAAAGGCCACTTCCACTTCATAGCTGTGGCGGTTGACCACACTCTGATCCGGCTCCACGATCTCCCGAACCTTGAGCACCCCCAGTATCCGGGCCAGCACAAAGGCCCGGATCGACTCACTGTACTTGCGAACCTCCTCATTGGTCTTGGGAATGATGTCCCCAAACTGAAAGCGGTTCTTGTCTATATGCACATCCTCCTGATTCTCAGGGCTGACCTCCTTGGGATTTCTGCAGAATTCATCGTAATTCTGCTTCAGTCCGCCCACCTTCGTGACCGTGGAAGGATAAAACGCGGTGGCCCCGCCCAGCTCATTGTAGAAGACAATGAAGGCCTTCTTGGACTCGTCAATGTTTTTGAACTGGGGCGGGGTGTCCCCGGTGGCCATCTTATTCTTCAGGATCCTCTGAAACTCGTTGAACCTCACCCGGTCATTCTCATCCACCCCGATGATGCAGGGCTTCTGTTGCTGCCCCACACTGAACTGGACATGGCTCACCTTCCGATTCGGCTTCATCCAGACCTTGGCCCGCTTATAGGCCGTTTCGATCAGATTTTCCTGCTCCCGTTTGGAACATCGCTTCTCATCCATCAGCATCTCCAGCGCGGACGGCTGTCTCGACTGAGTGGCAAAGAAAATCCGGCATTCCTCAAGCATCTGGTCTTCGATATTTTCGATGGGCTGGTTCTGAATATGGTTCAGTGCCTCGGTCACGGATTCGACATCAAAAAGCCTTTTCAGCAACCCGCCACTCACCTCTTTCAGATTCCGTTTCCTGAGACTCTCCGACTCTCCCATCCATATCTTGTACCATTCGTTCACATCCCCTTTCCGATAGAGACTCTTCAAGGTGGCCGACTCCTCTTCCTTGGAGAAATAGGCCTCCTTCTCATCAAACCGGACCTTCAGGCTGTCCAGCCCGGTGGTCAGCTGATGATATCTGGCCAGCAACCCTTTCCCACTCGAGCTGTCCTCCCCGAGAAACTTGTCCATCCGTTCACAGACCTGCCTGCCCCGCTTGGCCACCTGTTTCATCACCCTGGCAATCAGATAATTGTACAGGACCCCGTCCCCGGAAGTGTCGTTCGGGGCAAGGATTTCCATGTCACGGGCGATATCCGCGTCCCGGAACAGCAACTGGCGTTCGTGTTTGCCGATATCCAGCTCCAACTGATCCAGCCGATATTGATAATGCTGGGTCTCACCGTCCCAATGGGAGACAGCCTCCTCAAAATACGGGAGATAGTCGAAGTTCTCACTTTTCAGCAGCTTCTTGAGTTCCCGAAGCAGGGAGAGGGAATAGGAGATGCCGTAGCGCGGGTCGTTGGCCAATTCGTCGGTCCGTTTTTCAATCCCCCGTTCCAGATTTTCCACATAGCTCTCCATGTTCCGCTGGAGCGTACGGATGGCAAGCCCCCATTCATCCGGGTCATCGCTGTCGGCCCGGGCCAGGGCCTGCTCAAACTCTCCGCGATGGTTGCGGAGCGCGGCCGCCTTCCGCCCGTCCGGTTGGCCTTCCATGTCGGTTCGGGCCTCGAGGACCTTCTGCCACAGATATCCCGCAAAATCCTGGCCCGCCTCTTTGTTGTACCAGAGCAGTTCCTTTTCCACATCGTTCCGCTCAATGACACCGCCGCCATCCTGCCGGGTGTAACGCCCCTGTACGAATCCGATTTCGGAACGGGTGAGGAAGGAGACAAAGAGCGCGTCCAGCGGATCACCGACCACATTTCTCTTCCACAGATCCAGGATCTCCTTTGCCAACAGACACGCGCACCCCCTGTGGACCCTCTCCACCGGAAAATAGATGGTGGCCAAGCCAAAGGAGCAGAATCGGGTGGTATAGCTGTCTCCCTTGACGCTGCCGCTTCCTCCCTGAACACTGACGGTTCCGGCCTCGTCCCAGTAATTATGCACATACGCGTTGTCAATGAAGTTCTTCAGGTTGACCCGTATGGCCCGTTTCATCCCCGCGAAATCTCCGAGGGAAAATTCCTGAAATATGGTCTCGGCCGCCATCTGGTAGATGGAGTATTCCTCATTGGAGGAACCGATGGCCTCTCCTGCTTCGTTCCTTCCCTCCAGAAGATAGGTGTAATCAAAGGGCGGGGGGTATATCAGTTGGGAACCTCGGCCAGTCCAGTCGCCGTTGAACGGATGGCCGAACGAATAATGGTTCAGTTCCTTGAGCGCGGCATATCCGTTGGCCTTCATCCGACTCGCACCGGTGTAGCCGGAAAAAAAGGAGGGGAGAAAGAAGATGCCGATCCGGGTGGCATCGGGGAACATGGTTTTCACAAGAAAGGCCATGTCGAGAAAGGTTCCGCCACCTGTTCCGCCAGCTAGGGACGCGATCACATAGATGCTCATGATGCTCGGGTTAAAGGAGAAACCGAGCTCGGAAATGACATCACGGTTCTTTTCAGCGCTGAGACGGCTTTCGACATGCGTCAGTCCCGCTTCGATGTCATCATATTTGTCATAGAACCCGAGGCGGCTGGCCATGCGGACCTGCCCCGCGCCTTCCCCCAGATCGCCCAAGTCGGCAATCTTGCCTTTGGTGTGAAACCATTCCCTGATATGGGGATGCGCGTTGATGTTCTGGATATACTTGCTGACACCCCCCTCAATGGTCAGATTGGCCCGTTCGATGTTCTGAAACCTGATCTTTTCATAAAGGGGGTCATCCGCTGTGGACTTGTCGTACTGTTGCATGGCATTGGCCGTGGTGTCGGTGTCGAGATGGAGAAACTGCACACATGGCAACGCGTCAAGATTCCCGAACCGCTCGACAATCAGACGCCGGAATCGCAACAGAACCTCCTTGCCGGTCCCGCCCAGCCCGATCAGCAGGGTTTTTCCGACAGGCGCATCCTCCAAAAGTTCATCTGGCAACTTGCCTGTTTTAAGAGAATTGAAAGCCATTGGTTTTTTCTACCTCCTTCAAAAGGGATTTCCGATTATATTTGGCATCCTTCATTTCATTTATGGTTCACATTTTTCAAGCCAAAAAGTTTGTGGTTCCGCCTTCAGGCGGTGTGACACCGCCTGAAGGCGGAACCACAAACTTTTCGCTCATTTGGGAAGTGCAAACCACTTTTCAGGCAAAATGAAGGATGCCTTATATTTGATCATTTTTTGTCACCTTTGCGATGGGCAATGGGCGATTGGCGATGATCCAGTGTGTCTGTTTCTCTGAAGCCCCTCGCTCCTCGCCCCGTTACGAATAAGCCTGATCGCCCTTTTTGAGCAATATGACCAAAAGCCATATCAGCCATATCGCGCCGATAAAGACAAAGACCCATTTGAGCCAGTGGTAATGAAATCCCACCTCAAAGATCACATAAGTGCTGATGGTCATCCATGCCAGACAGTAAAGTAAAAACATGGACCAGAACAGTGTCTGAGAATATCCGGCAGAATAATATTTCCGCAGGAAGGGGTAAACCAGTTTGTAGAAAACAAACCAGAGGAGCGCAATGCCGACGACAAACACAGCACTTCTGAGAAAATAGTTTTTCGCGCTTCCTGTGTCATCCGGATTTTCCTGGGCCAAGGCCTCACCCCCGATGAAAAACGTCGGGGACAAGCTTTGCACAAAGATGTTTAAGCATTCGTCATCACCCGGCATATCCATCGCACTTGCAAATGCGAGATAAAATATGAAAGAGAAAATCATCCCTTGTTTCATAGTTCCATCCTTTCCTTTTTTCAGGTTTTTTGAAGAATTATTTCCACCCAACCGCTGAATCTCTCGGCTACAGAGATATATTGCTTGCAAATCTGTGCATCAGGCTCAAAATCCGGCAAAGCACTGCTTATGGGATACTTTGACGGGAGATGGACAGAATCCAGAAAATCGCATTCTTCCTCCGTAATATCAGCACTCAAGTTTCGCACCCAAATTTTTGAGTAAATACAGATGGTCAAGTCAATTCTTGGTCCGTCTGACTCAATCTTTGGTCATGATGGGGTGCAAGTGCCTGATCTCACATTGCCCAAAAAGTGGGTTTTCGAGGTCGACCATCTCCTGAAACCCTTGAAAAATGGGCTCACATAGGGGTGCGAAACTTGAGTCAGCATTCTTTCCCTCTGCCATCAGCATCGCTCTTAATTCACTGATACTGTGCGTTTTTTTGAATTCCATAGAAAATTCTGCAATCAGCGACTTCTCAACGGCCTGCTGAATGTTCTGCAAACACGGATTGAAGAGACTGTTTTCCTCCAGTATTTTGGCAGACTGAAGGTTTTCATCCGCGTATTTCAGCCATATTTTTGTTTCGTCTTTCATAAATCACTTCTCCACGGGCTATTCCAAAAAGGAAGGGATCATTACACGCCTCGGCTCTGACAGGAAAAATGTCAAGAGGAATCCTGTTTGAAACCGGTCTGGTTTGCTTCCGATATTTCATTGCAAGCGGCAGATAACCCTCATTGCTGTCCTGAAAAACGGCTAAGTCTATATCATTCGGATTGTCAGACTCAGCAAATGAACCGAAAATGACAATTTTACGACTTCCTTATCCGAACTCAGACAGAAAACCAGTTCCTTTCTTAACTGCTCTTTTTGTTTTTCTGTGAACCGCATTGCCTCATTCCTTGAATACGGGCAGTTTTTGGAAACCGCCAGCCATTTTCCTGTCCGGTGCCTCCGGCATTACTTCCTTTAATGCTTCTTTCAGCATATCAGGCAGCATTTCCTGCAAAAGCTTCCTTAAAACAACGGCCAACTCTTCGGTATCAATTCCGTTTTCAGGGTTGGCGATCTCATTCAGTTCGTCCAATTTCTTCAAAGTGACTTTAGCTGCTTCTGACAATTGATTTTCATCCAAATCACCTTCTTCTCTTAGTTCCGGATCCGGACAGAAATCTTCAACTGCCCAAAACAAAGGATTCAATATTTCATACATTTCTTCAGTACGGGATTCATCGTATTTGAACAAATCCAAATATTCCGCCTCAAACTGCACGGCGGTCAATTTTTTCTCTATGAATGAAGCGATCAGGTTTCTGTAAGTGAATATTGAAGAATTCATTTCAGACTTCCATTAGTTAGAGCTTTTAACATAATCTTTGTTCGGTTCGTAGTTCCGCATTTAGGCGGTGACGAACCGGACGCGAACCGGATGCATGACAATCTTTTTGTTAAGAGCTATAATAAATCAGGCAGCTTTTCTGACCTCTTCGGCTCGTTCCTCTATTGCAGCTTTTCTGACCTCTTCGGTTCGTTCTTCTATTGCACGGATAATATCCTGAATCACTTCCACCTGAGTTTCTTCAAAATAGGATTCTCCGCACTGACAGCATACCCAGGCGAAAATTTCGTCCAATGTGAGATGATACCCTTTCCTGCTGATATGAAAAGAGGAAACACTCCGTTTCATTGTGCCTTGGCAGTACATACATTTCATGATTGTTTCCTTTTTCTGAACCCGTATTCCCATTCCCGAACATTCGGGAGATAAGCGGTTATAATCGAAAGATATTCGTGCTTGGGTGAACAGACAACATGCACCGGCCGTCCTTTTTCACCGTAGCCCAAAATCAGGCAACTGTGCCCCCGGGCGTTTTCCGGATAATTTTCGATGATTTTTCCGTTATGAATGACATTCCTGATTTCAAGAGGAGATATCATTCTGTCCGGTCTGGACATCTGTCTTACCGCGTGTGGAAGAAATAATATCCTCTTTTCAGCACTTTGTCTTACAATATCAAGTATATTCTGAGTCATTTCGAGTTAATATCTGTTTTATTTGACCCCCGGCTTTTTAAACCGCCTTCCGCCGCCGCTCGGAGGAGGCGTTGATCCTCCGGTCGGTCCGCCGCCTGATTCCCGACGAGGTCCGGGTTCCGGTTCAGATTGGCCCCCGGGTCCGGGACGACGAAAACGTGATCCTCCTGAACGTGATCCTGAAGTTGGCCCGGGACCCGTTTGTCCTCCCGATGCTCCCTGCCCTCCTCCTGTATTGACAGTCCCCCCCATTAACGGCTCAATTGACACGGCAAAAGTTCTGTTCTGAACGGTGGCATTATACTTTCCTGTCTGGGATCCGGGGGTGACGGTGATGTCCGCAAATCCCTGGATCGGGGAAAATGTGAAGTCCTTTCCCAATCCCCGCTTGACAACCCCCACCACCCGCCCCTCACATCTGACCGGATGGGTGCCGAGGGGGCTGAATGAAATCGTGTCTCTCTTTTGATCCACGCGGATGCGACATGGCTTTTTCTGAAGAAAATACCATATCAGAAAGCCGAGCGGCAGTAACAGCAACAACAGAAGGATCAGCAGGAAGATGCCTCTGCCGCTTCCGGTTTCCAGAGAGAAGCGTTGCTTGACAGTGCGGGGTTCGGGGCGTATTACTCTGACATCCTGAATATCAAAAACAGAACATGCTTGGTCTATTCCAAAAATGCCTGCAAGACGGCTACGCTCCAGCGTTATTTTAACATTATATAAGGAAAACCTGATCTTACCTCTATACTCCACCTTCACCCCGCGTGCTGACTTGATAAAAGAAATGATGCCGCTACGCCGAAAAGGAATTGTAATAGGTTCTTTTGACTTTATAATCTTTTCCAGATTTCGATATCCCCTCGGGGCAATGGGACTTACTAACGTGCCTTCAATTTCCATGAATTTGCTTGAGGGAATCGCTTTGACCCCGAATTCCTTTTTAGCCTTCGGATCGGGTATGAAAGGCCCTTCAACCGACATTCGGTATCTCGCGCCGCTGTCTATGGTGTGATGGGTCAGATAACTGCGAACACCTCCTTCAAATTTTAACTTTACTTCTGCTCTTTCATGAAATATCAGATTTCCTTTCTTACCTTCTACATCAACCTTTATCTTACCCTCCCAGCCGGAAGTTCTGACAGCCAAGTCTTTTAACTTGAGATGCTCCTCTTCGGTAAATAGTTCTGCTAAACCGTCAAATTTTTCATCAAAATATTCAAGGACACTGGTGTCAATCTCATGAGGAGATAGCAATATAGCATATATTGCCAAGTTGGATTCCTGACCTCGCCCCACATCTTCAAAGGGATATTTATAAAGGTGAACAGATTTATATTCATATCTGTCCCTTAATATTGTGAAAAATTTCTCAATATCCTGGTAGCTGTCCGTTCCCTCCCGCTCAATGATATTGTCCGTAATCAGCCAGACCACCCCCTCGAATCCCTGTATGAACTTCTCAAGATTTTCTGTCAGATAAGTGTAATTGCCCCATCTGAATTTTCCGTCGGTTTTTTTCAGATTTTCAAAAGCTTGGAGAATTTTTTCTCCATCAACATCTTCCCTGAAAGTCGGCGGAAGAATTTCTTTCAACTCATGTTCGGTGAATGCGGTTATGGAGATACGTTTTCCATTGATCTGTCCTTGTGAGGATATCAGGTTCTTCAGCCATCCCCGAAATTCAGGGTATTCATGGAAAAACAGCGCGCCTGACTGGGACTTTCCCACGCCACCCTCAAGCCGATATCCGGGAAACATGCTCCCGGAGTTGTCATACAGGATACGGATGTCAAGATCACTCCCCCGGGTTATCTTTGCACGGGTATCTGTTGAAAAAAAGAAAAGACCGCAAATTAAGAATGCAAGAAATATGCTCCATACTCTCATAAGTTTCCCCTTTATCTGATTTATCTCAGTCTGTATATTTTTACAACCCCTTTGTCATTTCCAGCGGCAATGATATCCTTGACCGCGGCCATGGTCGTGATCTGATCGGTGGGCCGGTCAGAGACTTCACAAATCTTGAAACTCCCCGGATTCCGAATGTCATACAGGCGGATGTTCCCGTCTCCCATGCCCAAGGCCACCGCACAGTCTTTCAAGACCAGCGGCGAGCCTTTGATGGTCTGGCCGTCTTCGAGATCAATCTGCTGGTTCATCCGCTTCAGGAACAATCCTCTGGAGTTGATGACCACTGGGTCGGAGATGCTGGCCATGGCGAAATTTTTCACATTTTTGCAGATCAGGGAATCAATTTCACCACTGTTGGCATCCAAGCGGTAAAGGGTCTCCTCTTTTCTGAACACCGTGAATATCTTTGCCCCGATGACCGCGATGGGGATCTGCTTTCTGAATTCGGATGGCGGCCTTTTTAGTGGCAGACTGACCCGTTCCGGATTTGATCCGGCCGCGTGTTCCATAAAATGTAACTTTATTCTTCCGGCCCCCTCATCAGAAAGAAAATAGATCTTTTTGCTTTTGGCCATGAAATGGCCGGCCATGGAACTCAGGTGGGAGCCGGCATAGACCTTTATCGGTGGTTCAGGCGGGTCTGTCTGAATATCATTGACGACATGAATCTGATGACGCCGGTCTGGACATGCCAGCATCAGAAAGAGTCTGTTCTCCACCGGCACCAAAGACCGGATGGGTGTGCCGCTGAGAGGCAATTCCCAGCGGGGTCTCGCAGATGGGGCTTGGGGAAACAGGTGTCCCAGCGAATACGCTTGAAGGGACTTCTCTGTTCCGACATACAACGATCCCTGATGCAGGGCAGGCACTGCATAGATGTTTCCCCCTGCATTGAAGGATATCCGCTCCTTTACAGGTTCTTGGGAAACATCTATGATTTTCACTTCCCCGCTCTGGGAAATGGCAAACAGATGATCTTCATACATCAGGAGGGCTTTACACCGATCTGGAAGCTGAAAGGCTCCCATCTCTTCAATGCTCAGTTCGGACACTCTTGCAGAGATGACAAACCGATTGACCCCTATGGCCTGGGAGCTTCCTTTGAAAACCGGCCAATCTGAAGCCGAATCGGGTAGCGCCCCCCCGCATTCACGACAGTAAACCGCAAAGGAACGATTGGGCATGCCGCATTTTTTGCAGGGTTTCAATTGGCGGCTGCAATTGCCGCAATGGGTATCCCCATTTTGGAAATGGTCAGCGTTGCAATCCACATAAGGACAGTCCACAATTACCTCCTATCTCATCTCATCTACATGGATTGTGGGTAAGAAAGGATTTCGGGTCCTTTTATCCAACATCCATGCCCTTATAGCATTCAAATTTTCGGCTGTCAAGCATCCAACATCAAGCATCAAGCATCCAACATCCAACATCAAGCATCAAGCATCCAATGGCTTCAGCCGCTTTCCATCCTGTGAGCAAAAAGGGCTTTCTGTCTTAAATTTGCGTTTGCATTTGGGGCAGACCGTCAGACCTGTCTTTGACACAGGCGGAACATCCTGCACAGGTTCGCCGCATATCGGGCAATACGCGTCATTTAAAGAAACCACCAGTGAACATTTGGGACAGACTTTCCCCTCGGGCCGCAGAACATCCCCCCGAATCAGAATCTCTTCTGCCGGTTCTGCGGCAGGGTCATTGGTGTTGATGAATATTGAATGCCTGATCGGTTCATCATTTTCCCTCAAATCGAGGGTGAACTTTACATCAACCTCCTTTTCAGGTGGCATATTGAAGGAGAATGGTCCCTCAATGGAGAGTTTTTCGGAATCCGGGCTCATTACCACCTTTAACAGACCATCCCCCCTGTTAAACACTTTGAAACTTCCCGAAGCCTTCGCCCCTCCCACGATGTTCCCCATGTCAATTTCTCGGGGATCCGCGTCAAAAATCGGGGTGGTGCGCCGGAATTTCACAAAAAGTCTCTCCTCATACCCGAGTTGGGAGTCGTAAACAATGATTCCTGGGCCTTCATAAGTTTTGTTGGAGGAGATCGGGATGTCTTCCAGTATCACTTCCAAGGTGTGGTCATTCACCATCTTCACACTCAGATCATCCTGCAACACAGGTTCCGGTTTGGCCCACATGAGGAGTTCACGATCATCACTCGGCTTGAAGGTTACCGGCAGGTTCCGGGTTTCTCCGAAGTTCACCTCCCCAAAATCGAGTGATTCGGGTTCCCATTCAATTTTGACCGCATATATCTCCACCGGGATATGAAGCGGCTTCTGATTTCCATTCACAAGCCTCAATTCCAGATTCATTGTCTGTGGCCCGGGGGGCACCTCACTGTCCGCCTGAATGGTCACAGGCAACGGCGCTTTTCCCGGTTTTTGTCCGACCGCGCCCGGGACTTGCAGGGCCGGCTGAGACTGAACATATTGGCTCTGACTGGCGACAAATAGTTGAGCCTCAGTTTTTCCCCGGTTATAGATTGATAGGGTTATGGCATAAGGGCGATGGGGTACAATCTCAATCGACGTCTGAGGCTTCTTAAAGGTGATATACGGTTCCTGAATCTCCTGGACACATTGAAACGGGATATCAAATTCCTGATATTTCTTGCGGGTGTCATTGGACCGGAGGATGATCTCTCCCTTGTTGATGCCCATAAACTTCTTGGAAGGTATGGGCCTGATGACGGTGATGCTTGTCTCCCCGGGATGGACCCGGAAATTCAGTCCGTTTCGGGACGGCTTCACATTGATGGTTTCCACTGTCAGCCATTCGGAAGAGGTGTCAATCGTCATTTCCAATGGTTCGGTTCCGCGGTTTTCGATGGAAAGCCGGTATGGCTGATGCTTTTCCCCTTTTTTCACAGGATTGATGAGACCGAAGTCATAAGGTTCCCTATCTGCTTTTCCGTTAAAATCAAAGAGACCATGAGCGAATCGGATGTGCGCGTTCACTCTGATCCGCAGGGGGAATGTTTTTTCCACTCCTGAATCGGTTGCTGTCCTTATCCGCAGGAGAGCGGTCAGGCGCTGTTCCTCGATTTCCCTTCCCTGGAAAAACACTTCCAGCACGGCCCGGTCTCCCCCGCCTTTCAGACAGGGTTGGGAGTGATCCTTTTTCCATCTGTGTTTCAGCCAATCCTCGCTGTCTCCTTCCACGTCGAGTTTGAGTGGCCCCTGGCCCGCGTTCTCTATGCTCACCCGTCTCCTGATGGTACCGACGGCCGGCACAGACCCGTAGTCCAGAATCCATTCTCCACCCTGATGGTCCACACCCGGGCCGTTTAAATGGAGATGCGGCTCTCTGACACGTGTCACCCATACTTTTACTGGCTCGTTCAGTCCACCGATGAAAAAGTCCTGCAAATCAGAAAATGTGTCGCGGTTCAATGGTTTCATTATTGTATATATATGCTTAACTCAATCCTTTTCTTACAGTTTGTAGTTCCGCCTTTAGGCGGTGTGAAACCGCCTAAAGGCGGAACTACAAATTTTGACGCGTCATGTTTTGTTGATAATCACCTGCGGTTGCTGAATCACCCTCTTCCCCAGCATGAAGCCGTTTCTCTGGACTTCGACAATCACCTTGTCCGCTTGGGAAGGGTCGTTTATGGTGGAACGGGCAATATGGAGGTTGCTGTCAAAGGGGGTTTGCCCCGGAACGATTTCCACGGGCCTCAGGTTCCCCTGTTTGAGGACCCGAAGGACCGTCTCGTGAAGCGAATTCAGCGATTCTGCTCTTTTGTCCGGTTTGGTCTCATGGTATCTGAGCAAAACTTTGTCCGCGATTTCGAGAAAATGCTCGCGAATCCATCGGCTGAGGTTGAAGTCGAGGAGCCTCCGCTTTTGCCTGGGGTTATCTTCCAGCGATGTCAGCAGTTGGGACCAGGCACGGAGATTGGAGAGCTCCTTCTCCGGGTCTTCCTGTCTTTTCAGCTTTCCTTCTGCGAACCTGTCAATGATCGGCAACTTGATCAGTTGGGGATAATGTTCCTTCAGTTGCAACGATATGTCATTATACAGCGAAACAAGTTTTTCCTCATCCGGATCCGCGGCCAGGAGTTTCGGCAGGTTACCCTTTTCTGACGACAACACACTCAGATAAAACTTCAGTTCCTCAGAGTCCCTGGTTTCCTTGGAAAGATCGAAAACGTCTTTATGCTCTTTCTCGAATCGCTCCCATTTGGTGAGCAGCATGGATTTCTCCATCTCTATGATTGCGGAGAAGATGGCGTCTTTAGGTGGAACAGCTTCCTGCCTGACCGTTTCCGGTGGTTTCTTTGAAACAATCGGTTCGCGTTGAGGTTGTTCTTTAAGGGCTTTCTGAATTCCCCCAACCATTCCTTTTAACACATTAAATTCTTTTATGTTTGGCCCTGCTGGGGTATTCTTCAATTGGGCAAGGTCTTTCTGAATTTGCTCAACTGTCTCCTGCAGTCCCTTTATTTCTTCCTTCCATATATGGGAGTCATCAACAATATGATTCGCCTGTGTCTTCTGGCTAATCTGAGCCTTCAAATCGGCTATCCTTTTATTTAAGCTCTCAACCGTTTCATCCGACAATTTTTTATGTTTCCGCCGGATGACTGGATCATGTTCAGGAGGAGAGAATTTTTCGACACCTTCTTTCAAGTCATCGAATTTCTTTTCTATGCTTTCAAGCTTGTCAATCGCACTGTCTTTCACAAATTTTTTTGAAAGCTCTTTCTCTAATTCATCTATTTCCCGGCTTAAAGCATCTGCATGGTCTTCCAATCGTCTGACTGCCATATTAGCAGGCAAATTCTTCAAGTCTTTCAGATCGTTGGTTGCCATCCGAACCTCCTTTCCCAGTTTTCTGTTAGAAAGATACAGTAAACCACAAAATATCACTAAAAAGATAATAGCAACAAAATAAATGACAGGAATCGGCCTATTGCCCTTTCCTCCGTTTCCTGCTTGTTGCCCCTCAGCGTCTCCTGTCAGTTGTCCCCCACCGTCTCCTGTCAGTTGTCCCTCACCGTCTCCTGATATTGCTGGCTGACTCTTTTCAATAATTGCTTTTAAATTAGGGAATCGTTCTTTGGCTTCAGTATAATTTTCTGCCCAATATTTCCCACCGCCACTTAGGTCGGTTTGACTGACTATCTCTTTTAATTCCATATGATTGGAAAACTTTGATGACAGCCCTGTCACAAAGCTGTGGTAAACTTTGCCGTAAGCCTCTGTAAATCCATGTTCCTCCAATTTTTTCAGCAGTTCATCTGTCAGAGTTATAAGGCCTTTGAATTTCTGATGATACCCTGATCCAGAAGTAGCAGGATAGTTTTCATTCTCTATTTTCAAAGCGATGTCAGCAAGCAGTTTTCCCAATTCTTCGGCTTTTCCGCCATTCCATTTCGCCTCGACCGCATCTTTGACTTCACCCTTCTCAGGCGTTTTCGGAAAAGGCAGTTTCTGATTGTTGTCAAAAGCATAACTTTCTAATTTATCAGCATCAACGATTTTGTCAATATGCTGACACGCGTATCCCTTGATCGCATCATTGATTTTGTCTCTCAGCCGGGGAAACTGATTCAAAGGATTTTTTGAATCATCACCTTTTTTTTTTATAGCATCTGCCCAGTAATCTCCGTTCTCATTCAGGCTTTTTTTTGTAACTATTTCAGAAAGTTTCTTGTAATCATCAAATTTTGATGCCATCTGCGCTATGAAACTGTGATAGGATTTACGGTAAGCAGTGTAAAATTGGATATCACGGCTACCAAACCTGCCCATTATACTATTTATAAATGTTATCAGTTTGGCAAGTTTCTGATGATACTCAAGTTTATCATAATACTGTGTGTCTTCGATTTTTAAAGCGAACTCGGCAAACAAGGTTCCCAATTTTTCGGCACAGTTCTCCTTTCCCTCGGTACAATTTGTTCCTTCTCGCCAACACTCATCAATTTGCTTATTCAGTGTTTCGTCACTTATCTCAGGTGTTATTGTTGCAAACGGCACTTCATCAGCGTAAAAAATATATCTCTTTAACTTTTCTTCATTAACAAAGTCATCAACAACCTTACATTCGGTTTGTGCATAAACAGAATTGAAACTCAATAGCGCAAGGCCAAACAGGCAGAACAGAAAGACATAGTTTTTATGGAATAATTTCATGGTAAACCTCACATAGATTTTTTCTGATTATAACGGATTTAAGGGTTAGCCCAACTTCCTGTCTGACTCGCATTCACAACGACTCCTGATAATTCAGGAATCCATTCAAAATTTTCGATCTGGAAATAAACGACAAAAATATCTTCTGAATGTTTAATTCAGGAGCGTTATTGCAAAACCTCATGCACTTCGTTCATTTCGTGATTCATTTTGTTCTCTGCCATCGCTTCAATATTTTTCGCCCCTTGACCATAAGGCTCTATCATTCTGATGACTTCAAAGTGCGGGGAATGACAGGCATCCCACAGGTCAACGGCGGTCTGGAGGTTCAGCCACATTTCGGGCCTTGTCTTTGTGAACCTGCCCAGACGAAGGGCCATGTCAGCGGTGATTCGCTCCGCCTCATCAACGATCCGGTGAACGGTTTCAGGCGACACACCGATTGCCTTCGCAAAATCATTCTCTGTCAGAGAGAATTCTCTGAGGATATCCTCTCTGACAAATTCGCCGGGATGGGTCGGTCTGTTTTTGGGCAGCCTCCTTTGTGTCATCAGTGGTAATCCTCAAAACGGACATCATAAGCATTGTTGTCCTCATGCCAAGGCTGTATTTCCGGCAGCGTCACAAAATTCTGGGGTTCGTCTATACACAAAGTATAATCCTCGGACTGAGCATGGTAAATCAGAGCATGCAATGCTGTCCTTGCCTGATTTCTTTTGGCGTAGTCATAATCCTTCTTTGAGGTTTCCACAGTTGCCACCGCTATGGGAATCACATTCTGGAAAGTCGGATCAAGGATTTTACGGTAAATCTTGGCGATCAGATTTAATGACCGCTTTACACGCTCAACATTCATACATTGCTCAATGTCAGATTTTTTGATGCCCGGCTGGTGGTCACTGATCTGTTCTGAAAAACCCGCCTTTTGTTAAAAGTCCTGATTATAACGGATTTAGGGAAACCTCCAACTTAGTCATATTCACGGACTCACATTCACGGACATGCCCAGGTTCGGGCCAAGTTCAGGCCTCTCGAAAAGCGTTGTAATCAGTAAAAGTCTGTCAGCCCCGGATGATTTCATAGCTGTCTGCGTCAGCCAGAGTTTCATCAAAATCATCAGATTCTCTGACCGCCTTAAAGGACACACGCGCCTGATCCATGACAGCCGGGCGGTTGTCAGGATAATAGGGAATCGAATTCCGCTGTCTCACAGGCTTCCTCAGAATGTGACACACCCAGTCCGCGGCTGCCTTTCCGTCAGCCACGCAGACTGCCGGGGCCAACTCCTCTCCGAACTCGGCCGCGAACGCATGTCTGAACTTGTCTGACAACCTGCCCTCTGTCTTATGGCGCAACATGAGTTCCCTTGCTTTGTGAAAGAGTCTGCCTCGCCACCAGCGCGCCTTGCAGCTGCCGAACACACCCGAATATCTGCACGATTCCGTCAGTCCCTGCATGTCAGGTGTCCGAAAAGACTCCGGACTGATGCCGAGCCGTGTGGCCGCGGTGATCTCATCATACAGAATTCCGGGAAACCTCATAATCACATTGCGTATCCATCTCGCGGTCTGGGGAATTGTCCACTGTTTCCTTTCAACCGGGGGACCGGCTTCCCCGAGCAGACGCACCTCATCGGGACCGGCCCCCATCTGCTCCAGAACTCCGGACCATTTCTGCCCCTTGATGCTCTCCAACATCTTGAACCCATCAATCAGGGCCGCGATTTTTTTCCGCTCTTTTTCGGAATGCCGACGAACATCATCCTCATACACGATCAGGTCAAAGTCAACACTTGCCTTGGTGATCTGCGGTTCTCTGATTTCATGGGGGCCAGCGATCAGGATGATGGGACGGGAGGGTCTGTGCATTCGGACTTCCGCGGCCAGGGTGATGCCGGAATAACTGACCGCGTTTCCGTTGTCAGACCGGGCACTGAGATCAGAGTCAATCATGAGCACATCCGGCACTTCCGAGATCAGGCCCGCGAAATTGTCCAAGTTTCCGGGGGCCTGACGCGATTCACACTCGAATTTGTCCGGCACATGAAGAAGCTCCCCGAGTTTATGATGGCTTTTGTCAGTCTGGCCGTCAATATAAAGTGCTCTGATAGTCATTCAGGACTCCTCTTTGCAATTGTGGGGTCAGAGGGCTTAAAACGGCTCCTGACCTGAATATGTATAATGCGTATCACGAAACCGGATGTCTGTCAACAATTTTTCAATTCCAGCAGAATGGCAATCTCACCAGTTCAAAAGAGTCCATGCCGCTGATAAGTCTCTGAATTTTTCTGATGACATGAAAAACAGAGGACTTGCCTGCGCCGTTCGGTCCGATGAACAGACCGAGTCTGCCGATCTCAAGTTCAAAATTTTCAAAGCATCGGAAATTATGGATATAAATTTTTTTCAGCATCTTTCAATCCAGCACAACACAAGATGATCTTGCGCTCCTTCCGTTATTATGTCAGGCAGCTACCAAATTCTGATTCACAATGACGTCTGACAACTCAGAAATCCATTCAAAATTTTCCGCCTCGAAACGAGCGACAAAAATATCTTCTGAATGTCTAACATAGTCTGAAATTTCCAACACCATTTCAACCTCATATTCTCCCCTTTTGTTCGGAGTTAGGGAAATGTCCAAAATCTGGCCGTCGGCATTGTTCCAGTCAACAAAAGCGACTTCTGGCTCGGATCTCCGCTTTCTCACCCCTGAGAATACGAACTGACCGCAGAGATTCTCCGGTTCCCCTTCCTTATACCAAGGCTGCATGAAATTGCACAATTCAAGTAAAAGACATAATCGCTTATCATCTGAATTATATGTATATTTATTGACAACACTGTCGTGTAATATTATCTGATCAGCCGATTTTTTTAAGCTCATCTTAAATCCCTCCTTTGAGATAAAAAGGTCTAAGCTTTTGTTAAGAAAACTTTAGTGCCCCTATCCTTTCCTTCTCGTATTTTGGCAATCCAACGGATTAATCGGTCTCGTGCATCTTCGACTAATCACGGTCTTTTTCATTCAACACAGATATAAAAGCTGATTATAACGGATTTAGGGGAAGCCCCGTGAACGTGCCCGTGAACGTGAACGTGCCCGTGAACGTGGGCACATGCCCATGAATGTGGGCGTGGACACCCCCGGATGCCCGTGGCCCGCAAACATCCGCGTTTGCAGGCACGTTCACGCTCACGTTCACGGATACGGGCTCCCCTAAAAGCGTTATAATCAGTATAAAAGATGCATGAAGGATTGCTTCTGCTTCATCAATTAAAACATCCGGCAAATTGACAGGTCTCCGAAACCCAAGTTTGAATCGTTCAATGTGAGCACATTCATGAGCGAGACAGGCAACCACTGACATTCTTGAATTGGCGTCAATATCCGTCACCCGGATAAACATCTGCTCCCAGAAAGACTACATTACGGTCTTCATTGAAGCATGTTCGCGAAGCATGTTTGGCGGCTTCCGAAGCTACAAGTCTTATATTCATTCCTCCGCACAAAAACTCCCATGCCTGCAAACAATATTCAATCTGTCTTTCAGACAATCCGGTTTTGTTTCTCATTTTATAAACCGTTCAACACCACAGTGCGCCCCGACCTCGTAAAATCAAGCACTTTCGGCGGTTTGGGTTCCCGTCCGCCCAATGTTGCGGTAACCTTGCCCCTCAGCCCGTGGGCCGTCGCCTTTACATCAAACATCAGCTCCAGCATAGTGTCATTCCGGATATCATCTCCGGTCACTTCATAGCTCAAGGTGCATAGGCTCGTGTTATGTCTCGGAATCGGGTTGTTCCCCCATAAGATATCCACCACCAACAGATCCCGATCCATGGCATACTCCGAATCCAAGGAGAGAATCTGCTTGATCGTGCGCCTTTCCCTCCCAAATTGGAGGAGGCTGCCCGGGATCAGTTCAATGCTGCAATCCTCTGTTGCGGCGATTCCGATGGAATACTTATGCCGAACCGTGATTCGCCGGCTCTCCGTCTCCCGAAGCCAGTTCAGCATGGCCACAATCCCGTGAGCCGTGCGTTCCATGGCAAGCATATGCCGGACCTTGGCCGGCTGACACTTTCCCACAGGATTCAGCATCAGTTTCTCAAACTGACCGATCATAAAAAAGGGACCCGCTGTGATGAAAAACGGCGCGTCATTCAATTCGAGAGCGTCCATCGCACGCCTCAGTTTCACGGATGTCTCATCACGGATACGCTCGCCCATGTCCCGGCCAAGCTTCTTCGTGAGCATCCCATAGCTGAGAGGCAAACCCGGATCTGTCGGGATGTCAGTCGGAAGCATGCCGCCAAAGAGACCCGACAAAGCCCTGTTCAGACAGGTCAACACCCTTTTGTCCGGCCTCGGGAGCAACGCATCCCGGTACAGGGACAAGGCGATCTGATTGGCTATGGAGTCCCACCCCGCTTCTTTTATGGAACGGGAACCCGCATGTTCCAGCGTCACATGATCCCCATCTTCCCTCTCAATAGCGATCCTGCTGACATGCAGGGCGTTCTCGTCGGTATGCAGCACCCCGACCTTCTGCATGTATGACAACTTCAGAAAGTGCATGGCCAAGGCCACCGCATGGTTTAGAAGGATAACCCGGCGGGAACCCATCTTCTTCAACACCTTGTACACTATTCTTTCAGCGAGACGACTCAGATAGGCAGGCACAAGCGCGATGACATTCAATTCTTCCGGCTGAAATCCCATGTCACGGAGAGTGTTCAGAACCGGTTGCAACAGAAAAGCGAGAAACGCCGAAGATGCATTCGCCACAAGGCTCAGGTCTGTGCCTTCCGTGATCCGGTGTGAGGAGAGCGCATACAGCGGATGCCGGACCGGCATGACACTCTCCTCCGCTGATATCTGATGCGGTCTGAACCAGCCCGCTGATTCTCCTCGGAAAAAAATATCCGAACCATTCTCCTCAATGATACGATTCAACTCGGGCAGCCATCCGCTTTCCCCTTTTTGATATCGCTCGGGGGCCAGATAAATTTCAGCAGAGAAGCAGCGCGATGTCATCCCCTGCCGTCTGAGGGTACACGGAATCACCCTCCCCTTTGGAGTGACGATCAGGGGGAGAATGTTCCTGCTTGAAAAATCTATTATCAGATGAGGATGCATGTCAAATCCTTGCTGATTATAACGCTTTTTGTGTTCGGAGACCTGCGAGGTTTCCAAAACCTCGCAGGTCTTATATCCCATATTGTGTTCGGAGACCTGCGAGGTTTCCAAAACCTCGTAGGTCTTATATCCGGTTATCCGATCCAGCGTTCTTCCTCTTCCAGACGCTCCGGCTTGATCTCCACAGGCGCTTCATTTGCAAACACATCCAGCTTTCTGTTTGCATCAATGACAAACCTGACATCGCAGGTCGGATTGTTTTGGGGCAGGGAGGTGGTAATCTCCCCTATCCGTTTGATATCAGGATTTTCACGGATGTACTGATTCTTTCCGGAGTTCTGAAAGAATGTCAGATGCAAGATGCGGCCGATAATCTGTTCCTCGCCGTAATGTCTTGTCTCTTCAGTCGGATAGGTTGAACCAAGGGGGATGATCTCATCAAATATCCGCCGTGTGCCTTTCTGCTTGGCTATCCCGTAGCTGTGCGGCAATTTTCTTCCCTCAGCGATCAGATGCACCCCGCTTGCGCTGATTGCCCTTTTCTGGGCCCCGTACATGGCCGCGCCCCTGGCGACACAGACTTTCAGATGCTCCTCGTCAAGAATGTCGCCTGATTCAGGAAGATGGGGAAAGATGCTCCTGACACGGCCCCGAACTGAGGGGATGAGGCTGGATCGTCCGGTGTGGATGATGTAATCCACCGCATCCGCATCGGTGCCGGCAAAGTCAAGCGCATCCCTGACAAGCCTCTCACAGCCCGAAAGGATCCCCTCGATCCATCCCTCGAACATGTAGCGTGAGATCGTGGTGCTGTATCTTTCTCCCCTGAGTTCACGGATCTCGCCGTCTTTGATGCGGAATATCGGTAGCAGAAGTTCACCGCCGGTATCAAAAAATGCCTCCGCATCGGTCGAAAGATGAACTTTGGCATCCTCCGCGGCCTTTTTCCAATAATATCTCCACAGCAACACCTTCTTCCACACATCCTCGCTCCAGTTCTCTTTCCTTCTGCGATTCTGGAGCTCGTTGAAGTTGCAGGAGATGATCGTGGCACCATCAAATTCGGGGATCTCCGCCCTGCATTCCTCCAACAGTTGCCTCATCAACGTCAGATCAATGCTGTCTCCTCCGAGCAGATTGTCCCCCTTGTTGGCCAGCACCCTTAATCCTGTCCCCCCTTTCGGGAGTTTCAGAACCTCAACCACGGAAACATCCAAGGTTCCGCCGCCGTAGTCAAAAACCAGGAAGTTGGCACTTCCTTGGGCATCAAACTTTTCCCCCAGAAGCGCTTTTTCGTAAAGTAATATGTCCAAGTAAAAAAGGGCTGCTGCCGAAGGCTCATCCAAGATGATCCCGACCTGAACATTTTTTCCGATTCGCTGTCGCAAACTCCTGGATGTCTCCCGAACAAGCTCCTCCTCTGTATCCAGTCCGGCCAGTCCGCATGCTTTCAGTATCCCCCGGATCTGCAAGTCAAAAAAATTGGCAGGCACGGTGACAATCGCATGTCTTATATTATAATAGGTCTGGGTCATATCATAATATTCGGTTTCGGCAAGCTCGACCAGTTTTTTGATGATGCAACCGGCAAGATCATCCGGAGAGAATACTTTGTCGTAAAATTCCCGGTCGTTGCCGTACCCCATCACCCTTTTGATGGAACGTACGGCCAGTTCCGGTGACACAATCGCCTCATTCTGCGCGTCCCAGCCGATCTTGTAATTGTCATGGCCGCCTTCAAACACCAGCACACTCGGTATCAGGGGGGTTTTTTTGTCCGGGCTCTTGTGGATCTGGACCACATGGGTGTCATCTTTTCTGCTGTCATATATGGCAATCACGGAATTGGTCGTCCCGAAATCAATGCCGATGTAATCCTCGCAATCTTTCGGAAGTATGACATTCGCCCTGACCGGAATCTCCAGAACATATTCCTGCTGCGCGGTGTAAACAGAAATTTTTCCCCGGTTCCATCCTTTGTTCAGCTCGCGGGGGCGTATGATGACCTTGAAACCATATTCCACAAAAACTGTCGGCCCGGGATGAGCCGCGGAATCGGATGAGAGAAGGGTGAATGTCTTTTGCCCCTGAACAATCTGGAGCCAATCCCTGCAATCCTCATCTGCCTCTATGGCGCTGATCTCAACATCCATGTTTCCGGTGTTTGTGAGCCTGATCTTTTCGGTGTAATTCTGTTTGGAGAGACAGGGATCAATCAGTATCTCCTGCTTGTCCGCATGGAGCTCCATTTGGACCACTCTTGCCTTGGCAGGCACAAAGAGGTCATCTTTGTAATTTTCGAAGATGAGCCGGTACCCGATTTTGTTCAGGTCAGTGGCAGGATTGTGACGGTCAGGGTCCCACAGGACGGGAATTCTGGCCGTCTGATTTCCCATGATCTTCACAGGGAATTTGACATCCTCTTCCACCTGCAAATGGTCACAGCCCTCTGCCCTGATCTCCTTCAACTTCAACGGGATGGCCCCCTGATTCTCAAGTTTCAGCATCTTCCGGCCGATTGTCCCCTCCTTGATGCTTTGAAAATCAATTTCTTCTGTCAAAAGGACGGGTCTGGGGCCTGTTTTCACCTTTACAGACAGGTCAACCGATTTTCGGTCGTCATTATTGATGATGCACAGGAATCTGTAATCCTGTTCCATAAAATCGGATGGGAGCCGCCTTTCATTCAACAAAATGCCAATTTTAGCTTGTGAATCCCCCTTTACAATGAAATCACCTGTCGGTTCAAAACAAATGAAATCGGGTGTGGGGCCGACACACACCAGTCTGATGGAAGTCTTTTTCGCGCTGGAATTGATGAAGGTGACCCTTTTCTGGGTGACAATCTGAGAAATCAGAATGATTTCATCCGGTGTCAGTTCGATGGATATGGGCTGATGACCGCAGTACCCGCAGTAATTGTCATTACTTTTCAATTCCCATTGGTGGCATTTGGGGCATTCTGTTCCACTCATTTAACACCTCACATCATAGATGGGCGCATTCCCAAAAAACAGGAATCCGCTTGGCTGTGAAATTAATCCATATATAGAGCTTTCAACATAATCTTTGTCAGCTCGGAGTGCAAAGCTTGCTTTGTTCACGCACGACTCACAAAGCAAGCTTTGCACTCCACAAAGCAAGCTTTGCACTCCGGACACGACTCACAAAGCAAGCTTTGCACTCCGGACAATCTTTTTGTTGAACTCTATATCTGTGTACGGGACAAAAAAATGATTTGAGGAGGGAATCCCGGCTTTCTCTTGCGGTTGGGGAGTCGGCCCGTTTGGGAAAAGGCCGGGTTTCTCGCCCATTCCCGAATTTTTGTCCTGTACACAGCCCTTATATAAGTACTCAAGTTTCGCACCCAAATTTTTGAGTAAATACAGATGGTCAAGTCAATTTTGGGTCCCTCTGATTCAATTTTTGGTCATGATGGGGTGCAAGTGTCTGATTTCACATTGCCCAAAAAGTGGGTTTTCGAGGTCGACCATCTCCTGAAACCCTTGAAAAATGGGCTCACATAGGGGTGCGAAACTTGAGTAAGTATATATTGATCCCCCGATATTTCCAGAACATCTGGAGAACCTCACTTGACCTGTCAAGCAACCCGCTATCTGTAACAGACTTTTCCATCTCTGTCAAACAGTTTTTTGTCCTAGCAAGTCGGACGGTGATGACTTTGAACCGAGAAATGAGGTTTCAGCACCGGAAAATGCGTATTTTCAGAATGTTTGTCCTGAATTGACAAGGGGATGGACAGATCCGACCCGAAGAGAAGCTGACCTATAGCCTTCAACAAAAAGGTTGGAGAATCTCCTCATAGCTGCCTCCCTTGACGTAAAGGGCCATGTAGTCCGGTCTCACACTGCCTGCCTCAATGAGTGGATCATCTTTTCGGTCTATTTGAAACAGAAGGCTGAGAGCCTGATCTGCGGACGTTGAGCTGATCGAGAAATGCACACCGCTCTCTTTCGGAACTCTCCGTTCGGGCATGGCACAGAATATCAGGAGATTCTCCAGAAAGTTGAACGTGTGCCAGTCCAGCCGGTTCCACTTCTGTCTCAACATGGCCGAGGGGCTTTTACCCTTCTTCGTGGATGGTTTCCTCTTTTTCATGAATTTCAAAATACTTTTGCTGAATGTCGGATGAGACATCGCTCAATGTGTCCCATCGAATGCCGTAGTCCTCGTCCTTGAGCGGGCGCAACTTGTTCCTTTTCATTTCATAGGCGCTCACCTGGTCCATGGAGAGAAAGGCCCGCGGGTCCTTCAGGTAGGATGAGGCGGCCTGATCCTTCAAAATTTCAGGATTGTCAATGGCACCGCTGACCAGATTGTTGAGATGCGCCAGCAGATAGGGCTTGGGAACCCGCGCCGCAGGATCATGTTTTCACCCAAAAACATGCCTGCCAAATATCTCCGCCCTCACAACCCTCGCCTTTCTGGAGTTTGTTCCCGAATACATGCAGGAATAATATTGACCGAGTTCCGACTCCTTGTCATGTCTGTGTTCCATGATGTCTGCCTCCATTTTTTTCAGACGGGATTTCATATCGTCTGGCATGGCATCGATGTGCTTCGCAAATTCGACAACGAGCGTGTAGAAATTCGACTTTCTGAGCCATAGGGAATCAGGCGGGAGGCGGATATCCCCTATCAGGGCAAATGTATTCTCAAGCAACGCCCTCATCCGATCCCGGCTCGGATATTCGTCGTTATATTCCGCAATGACCCTCTCCGTTTCATTGTCCCTTGAGAAATACCCGCCATTCTCAATCGTGGCCATCACAAGAAGGATGAAATGCAGGTCGGCCATGCGGGTGAACTCTGATTCATGAAACAGGCCATAATCTTCCGAAACCGCATTGTCAAGGATGCTTCTGGCCGTTCTGATGAAGTGGCCGTCATAGATCGCTTGACGGATTTCCACATCCTCCGGTTTGAATTTTGTCAGGTTGATTCTTCTGAAAATCTCCCTGACGGACTCATCCCCGGTTTTTCCAATGTCCCGCACAACAACCTGATAGGACAGAAAACGCTCTTTCCGATCCTTGTCCATCTTCTCATATTTCGGGATTTTTGTCAGCGGTCTGTCATGATCGCCCTCAATATATCTCTTTATGGTTGCGAGCCGCTGCTGTCCGTCAATGACATGCTTTGCGGTTCCCGGACTTCCGATGTCCGTGTCACCATGACAGACATAAATCTCCGGAAACGGATATCCGTTCAGGATCGTCTCTATGAACTCCTGCTGATGGTCATGCGTCCAGACAAATCTGTGCTGAAAGTCGGGTCTCAGCACGATCTTTCCCGCTGCGATGCCCTGGTACAAATCAGCGATTGTCGGGTTCGTGACTGACGGTCTGATCTGTGTTGACATGTTCTCCTCCGTTCCTCAATGATTCCCTCAATTCTCTCAGTCCGCTTGACGCATACTGCTCAAAAAACCTGTAGTCCTTGAAGATTCCGGCAGAGACTTTGTGGTTTCCGACTTCGGACTTGCCGTAAGAGACTGATCTGAAGAAATCGAACCATTCATCCTTCAGTTCTCTGAGACGGAATGAAAAGGGGAGTTTGTCAGGTCTTATCCAGCCTATTGCGGTGTATTCAAGGAATTCATGATAGATGTTGATTTCTCGGATGCTCACCGACCTTCTGGATCTTCTCAGTTCCATCTGATATCGGCAAATCAGTCTCAGTATCTTTTCATACAACTCTTTTGAAACAATGGCCACATCAATGTCTGAGTCATATTGTTGAAGGCTATATCAGAAGACCTGCGAGGTTTTGAAAACCTCGCAGGTCTGATGGCCCGTTAGCTGAGACTGCTGACAATGTCATCAGGGATGTCCGCGTTGGTGTAAACCTTCTGGACATCCTCACAGTCGTCAAGAGCCTCCATCATGCGAATCATCTGCTCGGCTTCCTTTCCCTTGAGGTTTGTGGTGGTCTTGGGGAGCATGGTGGCCTCCGAGGTGATGCAGGGGATGGATTGTTCGTCAATGGCATCCCTTACCGCCTCAAAATCTTCCGGTGCGGTGATCACCTCAAAATTCTTCCCGTCTTCCCTGACATCCTCCGCGCCGGCTTCAAGCGCGGTCTCCATAAGCGTCTCCTCATCCACCGCCTCCTTTTCAATGACGATATATCCCTTCTTGTCGAACATCCAAGCCACACATCCGTTCTCTCCCAAGTTCCCGCCTCTTTTGCTGAAAATATGGCGGATATCTGCGACAGCCCGGTTTTTGTTGTCCGTCAGGGATTCCACAAGAATCGCGGCCCCTCCGGGACCGTATCCTTCATAAGTGGTCTCTTCGTAATTCACGCCCTCCAGCTCACCGGTCCCCTTTTTGACGGCCCGTTCAATGTTGTCCTTCGGCATGTTCTCAGCCTTTGCCGCAAGGATCGCAGTCCGCAACCTCGGATTCGCCGCGGGATCCCCCCCCATTCGTGCCGCAATCGTTATCTCCTTGATCAGTTTGGTGAAAATCTTTCCTCGTTTGGCGTCTGCCGCGCCTTTTTTGTGCTTTATCGTTGACCATTTGCTATGTCCTGACATGTTTAACCCTCCTGTTTGTGAAACGTGAGACGTGAGACGTGAAACGTGAGGCGTGAAACGTGGGGCGTGAAAATTACGTTTTGATCCATCGTGTCATGCTTCATCCATCACGCATCACGTTTCACACCTCACGCATCACATCCCACACATCACCTCTCACGCCTCACGCATCACCTCTCACGCCTCACGCATCATCTCTCACGCCTCACGCATCACCTCTCACGCATCACGCCTCACATCCCACGCATCATCTCTCACGCCTCACGCATCACCTCTCACGCCTCATCTCTCACGCCTCACGCATCACGTTTCACGCCTCACGCATCACATCCCACGCATCACCTCTCACGCCTCACGCATCATCTCTCACGCCTCACGCATCATCTCTCACGCCTCACGCCTCACGTTTCAATTTGCCAATTCCTATGATATATATCTCCCTGCTTCCTTTTCGGCTACTTTGTGGTTTGAAAATCTTATGCTTTTTGAAACCTGTTTTTACTGTATCGGAAAAGGCTTTAAAGTCTTCTCCTTGGAATATTTTACAGACAAAGGATCCACCGGGTACCAGCACCTCATGGGCAATGGTGAGCGCGGCTTGGGCCAGATTGAAAGATCTTGCTGTATCCACATGCCTGTTCCCCGTGGTGACCGGGGCCAAGTCGCTCATTACCACATTAAAATCTTTTCCCATGGAGAGAAGCAGGTCCTCATCTGGCGAAAGGATATCTCCTGTGTAAACCCTTACACCGGATGGAATGTTTACGGAAAGCGGCTTCAAATCAACCCCCACCACTTCCCCCTTTTTTCCTGCCAGCTCCGCCACATAAAGTAGCCAAGAACCAGGCGCACATCCCAAGTCAAGCACCTTGTCCCCCTTCCTTATCAGATGGGTTTTGCGCTGTATCTCTTGGAGTTTGTAAACCGACCGCGCAGGAAATTTTTCCTTTTTCGCTTTGCGGGAATAATGATCTTCCCATCGATTCTGTTTTTTCATGGGCATATGATTTTGTTCAATCCTCAATTCTGGGTTCTCGGCTTCTGCACCCAGAAGCCCAGCATCAGAAAAGAACATTTTAAGCGCATTTGCAAGGTTATGTCAACATGAAAATTAAGGAACCATGACCAAACAACATCCCACGCTCGTTTCGGATTGGCAAATCCGAAACATCTGCCGGATTTGGCAATCCGGCAGGAGCTGGAAATGGGGAAGTCATTTGGTCACGGTTCCTAAGCAGAAAGCGAGGCATCATAAGTATAAACTTAAACTGAGTACAGGACAAAAAAAGTGACCGAGGAAAGAAACCCGGCTTTTTCTTGCAGCCGGGAGGTCGGCCCGTTGGGGAAAAAAGCCGGGTTTCTTGCCCGTTCCCGACTTTTTGTCCATGACACCGAACAGAGGCCCGTAGGGGCCGACATGTTTGTAGCTCCCCCACAACCCAAGACCCACGAACAAGAATCATTGCACAAGAACTGATTATAACGGATTTAGGGGAGCCTTAAACGTGAACGTGAACGTGCACGTGAACATGAACATGCACATGAATGAATGTTCACGTCAGGATTCAAGTTCAAGCTCAAGCTCAAGTTTGCGGGCACGTTCACAGGGCTCCCCTAAATCCGTTATAATCAGCACAAGAATGGCATCATGCATGCTTGATGCTTGACACTTTGTTTGACATTTCAAGTTTTTCTTGATACCAAAGGGATTGACACACACGATTTAAAAAATCGTTCTACTTTGTTTGACACTCTGAAATTTTTTTGAGACCAGAAAGAACCCTTAACCCTTAACCCTTAACCCTTGGCCCTCAGCCCTCAACCCTCAACCCTTAGCCTTAGCCCTTAGCCTTAACCCTTAACCCTTTAACCTGTTTAAATAATGCCGAATGCATACCAGTTCTAAAATACTTGACCGGAAGGCCCTTGTTCATGAGTTGGATATCCTTCGCACCGAGGGATGCCGCATTGTCTTTACCAACGGATGCTTTGACATCCTGCACAGTGGCCATGTCCGTTATCTCACCGCCGCGAGAAGCAAAGGGGACAGGCTGGTGGTGGGTCTGAATTCCGACGCGTCTGTCAGGATCATAAAAGGGGAGAAGCGGCCCATTGTGTGTCAGGAACACCGGGCAGAGGTGCTCGCCAGCCTCGCGTGCGTGGATTATGTCACCCTTTTTGATGAACCGGATCCCTTGCACCTCATTCAGACCCTCATTCCCGATGTTCTCGTGAAAGGATCTGACTGGTCCGAGGCGGAGATCGTCGGCGGAGACTTTGTAAAGGCAAACCAAGGCAAAGTGGAGCGGATCACAGCTGTCCCGGGGATATCGACGTCCCAGATCATCCAAAGAATTATCAAAAGATACTGCTAGAGCTTTCGGCATCCTTCATTTTGCCTGAAAGGTGGTTCACACATTTCAGTTTGTAGTTCCGCCTTCAGACCGCCTGAAGGCGGAACTACAAACTGCCGCCCGGAATTACCCGTCTTATCGTCCCATGTCAGAAATGAATGATCACTGACGAATAGAGCGTATGCTCCTTCACATCCTGTGAGAACTCCCGGTTTTGGAGGATGTATCCCCCCACGTCATCGCCGTGGCGGTACTGATACGCGATGTCGAAGACAAATCTTCCCACCACGATGCCTGTGCCGAGACTGAAGCCGTAGAAATCATCCGGGCTTCCCTCTGCAGGCGCGGGGTCGTAAAATATCCCGCAACGGATCGGAATGACATATTTGGATGTGGCCGGATCGTAAAAGAGATATTCGGCTCCCACCCGAACCTGATGGGTCGGGTCAACATCCGATTCTTCAACGGGCCGGTCGCTGATGGGGCAGGTTCTTCTCCCTTCCGCATCCTGTAGCAGAAAATCCTGCCATTCGGTCCGGTAAACATCTGCGGAGAGCGTCAGCCGGTCAGAGAGACGGTACGCGACACCGATGCCGTAGGATATGGGCATGTCGAGCGTCTCATTGTCAGATGAGGTGTCCGAACCAGCTGATTCATATGTCGGGTACCGGCTGACATACTCAGTCCATGCCTCATGCCTCAAGTCCGCGGTAAACGGCGTTTTCAACACCGCCCCGAGTGTGAGCCAGTCATTCGCAGTCCATAACAGGCCCATGTTCAGATTGAACCCGCTGAATGAATAGCGGCTCCGGCTGTCAATTTCATGGGTGAAGAGTGCATTTTCGAGATGGTCTATCCCCTTGATCTTCTGCTGCCTGGTCTGCTCCCAATAATTCTCCTTGAGCCAGTCCTCCCAGAAGTTGAGCGTAAACCCGAAGGAAAGGGAGGGGGTCGCCTGGATGCAGTAGGCAAGCCCGATCGCGTGGAGGTTCCCTTTTTGGCTGTAATCAAAATCGCGGAGCTGGGAAAGTCTCTCCGAGCGTTCCAAAAAGGAGAATCCCCACTCCCGATTGAAGTCGAAAAGATGCTGATAGTTGAGGGAGACAATCATGTTCCGTTTGAAAAGGGAAAACGGATGGGAGATGCTGAAGTAGTTGATGTTCGCATCTTTCACCGATTGCCCGCCCGAGGCTTCGGGATTGGCTCCGAAATGATTATCTTCGTCCCGATGGAAGAACTCGCCCACCACCGAAACTTCGGGACGGCCCAATTGGATCAGCCCTCCGGGATTCCATGAGGCCGCGGTCGCGTCGTCAGCCACGGCGATGAACGCGCTCCCCATCCCCAAAGCCCTTGCTCCGGATCCCACCGGATTGAATGACGAGGGGATCTCGATCCGCTCGATGACATCCGGCTCATCCTCCGGCGTTTGGGCCATCGCCAAGCAGTCTGGCAGAAGGAGAACGATCAAAAGGAAAAGCCATGGCGTAAGGATTTGTTTATGTGTCATTTGTCTGCCTCTTTATGAGCACACCCACCCATCGTCGCATCTTCCAACAAAGCCGGAACAGCCTTCCGTGCCGAAAGGGGTGAGACGAGCGTATTCGTTTGCCATTCGGGGGAGTGTATGATTTAATACCAAATCTTGATCTTAATCCGGCCCAAGCTTCAAAATCCAAACCCGACCACCGTCACATCATCCTGCCTCTCCTTGTCGCCTTTATGCGCATGGAATGCGCCGACAAATTTCTCCTGCTGTGTTTCAAAAGGAAGATCGCTGATTTTCGCGAGCAGGTTTTTAAACCGTTTCTTGCCGAAAGAACGTAATCCGAAGTGGCTGCGCTCATCTTTTCCCATCTGATCCCAGAAACCGTCGGTTGATATATAGAAAGCCGTTCCCTTTTCAATACAGATGGTATGATTGGTAAAGTCGAAGTCCAAGTTGGATATCCGGTAACCGATACTCTGCCTGTCACCCTTGATTAGCTCTATTTGACCATCTTGGACATAAATGAGCGGCATCTTTGCGCCGGCAAAGATGAGCCGGAGGTTGTCAGTGGTTTGTCGCTCATTGGCTGCGGGCTGTTGTTCGTTACTATGACCCATTGAGCGCTGACCACTGGCCATTGCCAACTGATCACTATCCACTGGCAACTGATCATTATCCACTGCCAACTGATCATTATCCACTGCCAACTGACCATTATCCACTGCCAACTGACCATTATCCACTGCCAACCGACCACTGACAAAACATACAGCCACGTCCATGCCGTCATCGGAGACGCGCTCAGGGTCTTGGTGGATCAGGGTTTTGGCGATAAAATTCAATCGTTTCAGAATCCGGGACGGATCATGGCAACCTTCGTCCCGAACGATCCGCCTCAGCGCGGAGTACGCAAGCATGGTCATAAATGCGCCTGGAACACCATGACCGGTACAGTCAACGACGGCCATGACAAAGCCGTCTTCAAAGAAATCCGCAAAAAAAATGTCTCCTCCCACGATTTCTTTGGGCATCCAGATAAAAAAGCTGTCAGGAAGAACGGTTTTAACTTCATTGAGGTTGGGCAGCAGAGATTTCTGAATCAGTTCAGCGTAACGAATGCCCGCCATAATCTCCTTATTCGCGGCTTCGATTTTTTCAAGGGTCTGGTTCAACCTGAGATTGGTTTCATGTTCCCGGTCCAGGGACTTTTGAAGTTCGGAGGTACGCTCTGTCACCAATTGCTCCAAGTGATCCCGGTGTCTCTCCAGCTCTTTTTCCGCGGCCCGGCGGCAGGTCAGGTTCTCGCTGAATCCCTCCAGCAGGCTGTTGATGTTTCGGACGAGCAATCCCATCTCGTCTTCTTCATGTCCTTGGGGAACCTCAATGCGTTCTCCTACGGAACCGTAAGGATCCACGGATGAGACATGCTTTACCATTCTGAGAAGCGGCTGGGTGAGCGTATAGAAGAAAAATAGCATAAGTATGCAGGAAAGCACAATATTCCGGATAAAACCGCCGATAAGGATTAGCCCCGAGCGGCTGATGAAATTCTTCGCGATGAGATAATTATCCACTGAAATACTGAGACTCCCTATCGGTTCTTTCCCATCATTATCATTATAGAAAAGTGGGATCGTATAGCTGATCTCCTGGTCAAAAACCATATCTGCCAACCATTTCAGATGGCCCTCGACCGCGGGACGTTCCTTGTGAGCAAGAAGCGTGTCGAACTCATCAATAATACGCGCCTCACGGATCTGCCGATATTCAAATAAACCATTGACTACTGTATTGGTCATTGATCTGTCAACATTGAAGACAGCTTGGGTGGCCGATTCCCGAAACATTCCGATCACCTGAGAAACGGTGGAATCCACCTGTCTTCGTTCTTTGAAAAGATCATAGCCGATCTGAACACAGCTCAACACAGCCCCGAGTATGAAGGCGATCAGGACGGTGTTCACTGCCTGGCGGCATGAAAGTCTGTGACGGAAAGGGATTCGCATAAGCACAGCCTTTGGTCGGTGGGTTGTTTGTTGTCGGTTGTTTGTGGTTTGTTGTCAGTTTGTTGTCGGTTGTCAGTGGTTCATTGCGATGGACAAAACCAAGAACCAACAACAGGCAACCGGCAACCACTGTCATTTTTTATACTCACCTACTCGGGATTCTCTGAGATACTGTTCGGTTTTTCCGCTTTCCCTTAACCGTTTCAGCCCTTTATTAAACAGCGTAAGCATATTCTTGCTTTTCTCAGATTTCTTAGATAAAAGCAGGTGAAAACTTGTATCTTTGATTGGCTTGGGGTGGTGTGTGAACAAGCTGACTTCTTCTTTTGAGAAAAGGCTATTCAGCATTTCATATCCCACATCTATATCCTGGGGAAAAATATCAATTCTGCCTTTGATCACTTTCTCGAAATTCTGTTCATCTTTGGGAACCCGATAAACAGTTATTTTTCCCGCTTCTTCCGCGGCTTTGAAATCCGGGTTGTATTTGTATTCCAATGTCCCTCCGATTTTGAATCCCCTGAGATCCTCAATTGCTTTCCAATCAAAGGATGTGGTCTTCAGATGGAAAAAGACCCATTTGGATTCAACCACCGGATCGCTGTAATAAAAATCTCTGGCCCGATCTTCTGTATGAGCCCAGACCACGCTCCCGTCCCATTTTCCCTTCTGAGCCAAAAGAAAAGACCGTTTCCAGGGGAAGAAGCCGTACTCGACCTTGACGCCTTCCAACGTAAAGGCTTCTGTAACAATGCGCGAAGCTACACCATAACATTTCAGCTTTTCAGAAAGATAAGGCGGCCACTCCCCGCTTGTTATCCGAATCGTTTCCTCAGCCAATGCGGCCGTATGGAAAAGACTCAGAAGCAGGATTACACATATCGGTTTGATAAATTTCATGCAATACCTCCTTTTGGTAAAAAGTTGCTGATGGGAAACCCGGCTTTTTCCGATAAAATCCGGGTTTTCCTGCCGGAAAGACACCCTGATCTTTAAGTCCCCATGTTCAAACATCCTTCTCGACAAAATTGAATTTCATCGATTTGAAATCCTCCTGAAACTCCTCTCCAAATTCCAGATTGTCTTCATCTTGGGAACTCACATTGTCCCAGTCAGTTCCGAAAAAGGGAGTGCTGAAATGAGCCCCCAGGCGATATTTTAGCAATGCTAAAATATCT
>JAOZRQ010000683.1 GCA_029940115.1 Desulfobacterales bacterium | reverse complement strand
AGGCGTGAAACGTGAAGGCGTGAAACGTGAAGGCGTGAAACGTGAAGGCGTGAAATGTGAATTTACGCATCACAAATCACGCATCACGAATCACGCATCACGCATCACAAATCACGCATCACAAATCACGCATCAAATAAGGAGGTCGAAGAACATGGCTATAGGTAAATCTCCAAGGCGCAAGGATGCCGTGGCAAAGGTCACTGGTCGGGCGCGTTATACCGACGACCTGAGCATGCCGGGCATGTTGTTTGCCAAATATGTGAGAAGCCCCATTGCACACGGCCGCGTGGTGTGCATGGATACGGAAAAGGCCCGCGCCCTCCCCGGCGTGGAAGCTGTTTTCACATTTGAGGACGTACCGAACCGGCCGTTTGCCACCGCCGGGCATCCCTACTCCCTGGACCCTGACCACACAGATGTCGCGGACAGACTGCTTTTGACCGACCATGTCCGTTACGAGGGAGATGAGGTTGCCGTAGTTGTCGCGAGGGACCGGCTGACCGCGCAGAAGGCCGTCTCCTTAGTGGAGGTCGAATATGAGGAATATCCGGTTGCGATGAACGCCAAGGCTGCGCTGGCCGCAGACGCCTCGGCGATTCACAATGCTGGCAATGTCATCGGGACCCATGAGTTCGAGGTCGGGGGCAAAATAAAGGAGGCATTCGAGGATGCCGACGCGGTCGTCGAGAGCGACTATGAAACTCCGGTTCTCCACCATTGCCATATGGAGAACCACACCGCTTATGCCTACATGGATGACATGGAGCATATCGTGGTGGTCTCCTCCACCCAGATTCCGCACATCTGCCGTCGTGTCTTGGGAGAGGCATTGGGCATTCCATTGAGCTGGGTGCGCGTGGTCAAGCCATATGTCGGCGGGGGATTCGGCAACAAGCAGGACATCGTTCTGGAACCGATGGTCGCTTTCCTGACCATGAAACTGGGCGGCGTTCCCGTGAAGATCGAGCTGTCCCGCGAGGAAGGCTTCGTCGGCACCCGCACCCGGCATGCCTCTGTGATCAAGGGCCGCGCCGGCGTGAGCCGCGATGGCACCTTGAAAGGTCTGGAGATTGACATATGTTCCAATACCGGCGCGTATGCCTCCCACGGTCACGCCGTCATGAGCGCCTCATGTTCCAAATCGTGCAACTTGTACCCGCGTCACGTCATCAAGATGAAGGCGACGACGCATTACGCCAATATTCCGGCGGCCGGTGCCATGCGCGCGTATGGCTCTCCCCAAGTCCTTTTCGGCATTGAGTGCATCATCGAAGAGGCCGCTCGCGCCATTGACATGGATCCGCTTGACTTCCGCCTTAAGAATGTGGCCAGACCAAGTGACGTCAATCCGCTAAACAAGGAAGAAATCTTGAGTTGCGGTATGATCGAATGCCTTGAAAAAGGCCGTGAGATCATCCGGTGGGACGAGAAGAAGAAAGCCTATAAGAACCAGACCGGGCATGTCCGTCGGGGTTTGGGCGTCGCATGCTTCAGTTATGGTTCCGGCACATACCCTGCGTGTGTGGAAATCTCAGGTGCCCGCCTGATTCTGAACCAGGACGGCTCCTTCCACCTACAGGTCGGTGCCACCGAGATCGGCCAGGGAGCAGACACCGCGTTCTGCCAGATGGCGGCTGAGACCCTTGGCGTTCCCTACGACAACATTCATGTGATCAGCACCCAAGATACGGATGTCAGTCCGTTTGATACCGGTGCCTACGCGTCCCGCCAGACCTATGTTGTGGCACCGGCCGTTAAGCAGGCCGGCACTGAACTCAGGGCCAAAATCCTGGGACACGCCGCGCTGATGACCAGCCAAGTTCCCGAAGCCCTGGACCTGATCGCTGGCCAGATTGTCTTTGCCAACCGACCGGACAAGGGGGTCATGGGGCTGGACCAAGTCGCCAAGGATGTCTATTATCATAAAGATAGGGGAAGGCAGTTGACCGCGGACGTGTCCTGCAAAACCCGCACCAATGCCCTCTCCTTTGGTTGCACCTTCGTGGATTTGGAAGTTGATGTTCCCCTGTGCAAGGTCTTCATCAAGGAAATCTTCAATATTCACGATTCCGGCGTCATCATACATCCGTTGATGGCCGAAGGGCAGGTGCATGGGGGGCTTGCCATGGGGATCGGCATGGCCCTGTTTGAGGAACTTTCGATTGACGAGAATTCCGGACGCATCTATAACAAAAACCTGCTCGACTATAAATTTCCCACCTGCATGGATATCCCGGACTTGGGGTGTGCCTTTGTCGAGATCAGGGAGCCTACCGGCGGATATGGCAACAAATCACTAGGCGAACCACCGGTCATAACGCCCACTCCGGCCATCCGCAACGCCATCTGGGATGCCACCGGTGTCAAGGTGGACGAGGCCCCAATGACCCCCAAGACCCTTTACCGCTACTTTGCCGAAGCCGGGCTGGTATAATAGAGCTTTCAACAGGATGTTTCCCAGTTCGTAGTTCCGCCTTCAGGCGGTGTCAGATCGCCTGAAGGCGGAACTACGAACTGGGCCTTGGACAATCTTTTTGTTGAACTCTATAGATGCCGCCCGACTTGCCGACGAGGATGCCTGCACCATGAGGATTTGCGAATGTCAACAACTTTCTTTCCAAGAGACGACACTTTGTTTGACATTTCGGGCTTTCCTTGACACCAAAGGGAATGGGGCGAACGAAGGAAAAAAAATCCGGTTTCGGTTGAGGGGGTGAAGGTCAAGGGAAAAGAAACCGGGTTTTGGCGCCCAGCTCCCCTTTGAGCCTTGAAGGGAAGGGAGACCGGGCTTTCCGCACCACAATTCCACATGGGATCCACGTTTGCCGGCACTGTCCGCGGTTTCAGGACGCAAAAGAGGCTGCTCAGTGCATCAAGTTGAAAGACAATGGATCTTTGAACCGCCGAAGGCCGAAAGGCAACGAGACCGCCATTTTTGCACTCCCTTGGTTGAGCTCCCATGAACGCCTGACGCGAGCAAAGACCCGAAGCAAGGCAGCTTTGTTTGACATCCCAGGTTCTTCTTGATACCAAATGGATTGATGGCAATCCCCTTCTTGCCCACAATCCATGTTGTGGATCAAGGAAGTTGAGAGTGGATTCCGGGTCAAATGACGGGAACCTCGTCTGAAGGGAGTGAAGCCTCAAGGATTGCCGGTTCCCGTCATTTGCCCGGAATGACAGGTTTGTGTTGGGGACTGACACACACGACATGGCAATCCCC
>JAOZRQ010000682.1 GCA_029940115.1 Desulfobacterales bacterium | reverse complement strand
TAAGGGTTAAGGGTTAAGGGTTAAGGGTTAAGGGTTAAGGGTTAAGGGTTAAGGTGCAAGTTGTGAGACCATAAGTGTGAACTTAAGGATTCCCTCCTGCCCGTGCCCTTTCCCGACACCGGGCAGGGCACAGGCAGCGATTTGCAAAATCGCCCGATAGCTTCAGAAAAAGACATGCCAAACCACTCTCGCTTCCCCATGAGATGCGCCAAATTCCTTCTTCCATGATATGTCAAGGTTTATGCTGGTGTTCCGGCTGAGTCGGATGTTCTGTGAGAGGGATATTTCTGTGGAGCGATGGGTCTCCCCGGATTCAAACCAGATTTTCCTTGCGGACCCATGCCATTTCCATGAGGGGGTGATCCGCTTCAACAGGCCTGCTGAGAATCCGATCCCCAAGGAATGGCCCCCTTCAAGAACGCCGCCGATATTCAGTTCCGGTTCCATGAGCAGGTAGCAGAGCCCGACATGATCATCATAAAGGGCAAACCCGCCACCCGTGTTGATTCTGTAAACCAACGCGTCCTCGCCATCAGACAGGGTCTTTCGGAAAAAGCCGGTACGAATTTTCCAGGAATACGGCTTGAAAAAGCGGTCCCGGGGAGAGATGGAGAGGATGTCAATCAGGTCGAGAGATGCCAATGCCAGCTTCTCATCATCCGGATAGTATCTGAATCTCGTATCCGCAAACGCCAGTTGGATGCCTTGGTCATGCCGGTGGTCGGTATCCAGCAAGTCGCAAAAGACCGGCCGCCAGCCGATCTCCTGGAAAAAACGATCCTTCTGCATTCCCACGCCGACATGAAACCGGTTCGTGTCATGGACCTGATCTGGCCGGTCCGGCACCGGGACATGATACCGCTCTTGATCCGATATGCCGAGTCTGCTGCGCGCCTTCAGGGTCCTCAACAGAACCTTCTGATAGACCGCTTTCGGGACTTTCTTTTTGGCATACTGATATTGAAGATACTCGGCCGCAAGGTCGGCAATCTGAATCTTTTCGGCTCTCCCGATTTCAAGGGAGGAGAGGGTCTCTGGTTCCCACGCGCCGTTTGTCATATTTTTGACGATCTCCTGATTTTCATGGCTCAGAAGGGAGATTTTATGCCTGATTTTCGTGGCCTTTGAGGGTCTGTAGCGGACATCATCAATGAGCCCTTCCGCCTTCATCGCCTTGACCGTGTCAATCGGCAGGGCCCAGAGAGGAAATTTCGAGGTCAGATCCAGCGATGGTCTAGCCGCTTCAAGGAGAAACAGGAGATTGTACGAGCAGTTCTCGTCAAAAAAATAGTAGTCGGCATAAATGTTTCGGAGTTCCCATATGTGCCTCACCATCCGCCTCACCTCGGATTCGGTGAGATTCAGCGGATATTCCCACATGTCCCGCTGGTTGATGTCGCTGTATTCCTGAATCTTCTGATAATAGGGCAGGATGGAATAATAGCCTTTGTAAAAGCCGGTCAGCCCCTTTATGGAAAAGAGAAGGCCATTGGTCTCATTCGCCTGGGCCGAATAGTTCACCGCATGGGACAGGAGCTGGCTTTTATGATGAGTTTCGATGGTGATCAGGGTATGGCCGAACATCGAGGCCGGACTGTTCATGTAATAGGTGGGAAATACAAGGGTCGCGGACTTGGGCCTCAGTTCCCGGATGACCTGATCAAACTCCTCACATCCGGAAACGGAGAGCTTTGAGGGATCAATGGCGAGCCTCTCCTTCAGCCATTCATATCTGCCGATGAACCGGCAGATGGGGTGCGCCTCACCTTCCATCTCCTCGCGGAAAAAGGCCCGGATTGTGGCACGGAGTTCGGATGCCGGGTTGAATTTGCCATCCTCGGCGAGAAAGAACTGTGGATCGTCTATCAGGCTTTCTGTTCTGGAAAGGGTCGGCTGATAATGAAGCAGGACCCGCCAATATCTCTCTTCATGGAGCTTCTGCTCACTGGCGAACCGAATCAGGGAATCCGCATAATCCGCCGTCGCCTGATCTGCGAAAGCCACCATGAAGACAAACAGGACAAAAAGCGTTCGTAGTCCCGCTCCCCGATAAGAGATGTCGGGGACAGGTCCAAACCGAGCGTGAGATGGAGACGCTCCTGCCGGCTTCGGCGTGAGCTCAGTCGAACGATTGACAAATCCGGCAGGTTCCGAGCATGGCGGGTTTCTAAATCTGTTTGATGATATCAACGATATGCTTGACAACTTCCGTGTGGGTCACTTCAGGGGAAGGATATATTGCGTCAAAATTTCCCTGAAGCGCGGTGAAAAATTTTGCGCGGTTTTCAGCAGGAATCTCTGCGATTTCCGCGAGTGTGTCCAGAGATTCCCCTTGACCTGAGGCGATCTCCACAGCGAGATTGTCCATGTTTTCAGCCACAAACAGGTTCAGCTTCTCATTTTGGGTGAAGCTGTAAGGTTTTTCACACCCCAAGGTTCCAGATGTGATGCCGAAGGTCTGGTTGCCGAAAATGCCGTTGGTGAAGGTGGCGGCGAGCTGAGAGACAAGCCCGTCCTTCCCCTCAAAAGCCATTGAGCCGATGCCGCATCCGCAATTCTCTTTTGTTGTGCCTGCCCAAGCCGCGTTCACAATCAGAAAGAAAACTGCCAAGGTAACCATCATTCTTTTCATCTGATTTCTGTTCCTCCTTAATTGATGTTTATAAAAAGTTGAGTGCAAGCACTCAACATGGTTCCTGCTTTCGCTTCCATGGTTCCCTGTCACGACAGCTGGCTTCAGCCTGCTTGCGCTTTCAGACCTGGAATTGATTCAGGGTCTTTGATTCCGGGGTGCATCGCCGGGGGATCAATCCCCCGTCTGAAAGCGAAAGTACGCCAAAGCGCACTGCCACGACAGCTGGCTTCAGCCTGCTTGCGCTTTCAGACCTGGAATTGATTCAGGGTCTTTGATTCCGGGGTGCATCGCCGGGGGATCAATCCCCCGTCTGAAAGCGAAAGTACGCCAAAGCGCACTGCCACGACAGCTGGCTTCAGCCTGCTTGCGCTTTCAGACCCGGAATTGATTCAGGGTCGCATCTTAGTTTCTCCCCAAGGCAACCATCATCTTACATGCTCTAAAATATATAAGGCCGTTTGTCAACATGTTTTTTGTCAGACCCGCAACTTGACATCAGAAAAATTGCATTTCAGACATTCTGTCCCCGGTTTTTTTCAGTGCAGGAGTTTGTAGTTCCGCCTTCAGGCGGTGTCGCACCGCCTGAAGGCGGAACTACAAA
>JAOZRQ010000169.1 GCA_029940115.1 Desulfobacterales bacterium | reverse complement strand
AAGAATTGACTTGACCATCTGTATTTACTCAAAAATTTGGGTGCGAAACTTGAGTAAGGATATCGACCCTGATCCTTCAGTCCTCAGATTTCATCCCTCATCCTTATATCCTTCAGATTTCATATTTCATCCTTCATATTTCATATTTCATCCTTCAGATTTCATATTTCATCCTTCAGATTTCATCCTTCAGATTTCATATTTCATCCTTCAAATGTTGTCCTTTATGTATCAGAACTTTTTTGATCTGTCAAGAAAAAAATGAATGCTCTTTAAAAAAATGATTTCCAAATGTCTGGCCATAAGTTTTTGACATTTGCATTCCGAAAAAAATATGCGGGAGCTTCTGGCCACGCATATGCCTGCCTGACAGATGACAGAATGGATCTGTCAGGTTGGCCCTCATCTCAGATGTCATCCTTATTATATGTGTTCAGTTTCATCCCTCAAACTTCATATGTGTTCAACTTCCCTCCTCAAACTGCAAGGATTGGGTTTGACAAGGATGGGTCCAAGGGGTTGAGATGCCCAGGTTGGCCCATCATTCTTCATCCATCCTTCATTTTTTTGGAACTACAAGGATTGGGTTTATGGTGCAAGACATATGAATTGATACCGTTTTTTTCAAATGACTTGACTCCTTTGGAGGATTCATATGTTATCATTGCTTTTGAAGTGCTGTCAATGATCTGTGATGATAAGTGATGACTCAAAAATAAATTCACATATTGAAGAATGGCGACATGAATGTGATATGAACTGATGGCTGTGCATTTCATGTTTATATGTGTGAAAATAAGGAGACAGCCCCCTGACATTCATAATTTGCAAGTGGTATGATTCCCCCAATTTTTCCAATGAGGGGGGGAACTGTGCCAGGCCATGGATGTCTCAGAATTCTCAATGTCAAATGAAATCAAAGCAACAGGTCAACTGAAAGACATGTTGAAAACCACCGGCACAATGACCGTGTTCAGAGATGAGAATTGTCTGATTTGCAAACTTCTCATTCAGTTTCTCTCGTTCGATATCAGTTTCTCACTATTGATGTCATTGAACATGCCAAGTTCCAATGAGAAAGGTTTTTTGGTTTATGCGTGGTACGGCAAATCATAAATTCGTCACCCCCTCTCTTACATGACAGATACAGGGGGGTGACGAATTTATGATTTGCCGCGGTGGGCTCCCAAGGATGTGATTTCATTTTTGAGTGAGCACTGAGGGGCAAAATGAAATGGGTGTTCGGGGAAAACCTCCCACGGTTGCGGAAAAAGAGACGACAGCAATGTTGAAGAAATACTTTGACCGCACCAAAGGCGGTTGAAGCATCACAGGGAGGACAAAGGTTGTCTGCCAAAAGCCGGACAAAGGTTCCACCCACATCCGACAGACGACACACAAAAAATGGCAGACACCAACATGACGGCAACAAACACACCCGAACCCCACCGCAAAATGTTTGTAGTCCCGCCTTTAGGCGGTGCAAAACCGCCTAAAGGCGGGACTACAAACTTGAAAAATCTACCCATAAATGGAAGGATGCCAAAAATGAATACGATAATCGGCACAAGCAACAAAGTTTTGGAGATCAACCTATCCGAAAGAAAAGTCTCGGAATTTATTGTCGCAGACCAAGACCGCAGAATGTATCTCGGAGGCAAGGGTCTCGGCATGAAGTTCCTGTATGAGCGGCTGAAGCCGGGGGTTGATCCCCTTGGGGAGGAGAATGTGCTCTGCTTCATGATGGGTGTGGTCATGGGGACCGGCGCGCCCTGCACCGGCCGGTTTGCCGCGCTCACCAAATCCCCCCTCACCGGCATCATCCTCACCTCCTCCTGCGGTGGACCCTTTGGCATGGCGTACAAGACCGCAGGCTATGATGGCCTGATTGTCACGGGCCGATCTGAAACGCCGGTATGTCTGAAAATTGATGACAGCCAGATCGATTTTGAGGATGCCTCCCATCTGTGGGGAAAGGATACCAAGGAGACCCAAGACGCCCTGAACATGGGCAAACATGACGGCGCGCTGGTGATCGGGCCCGCGGGGGAGAATCAGGTGCTGTTCGCGAACATCGCCACCGGCCATCGCTTCCTCGGACGCGGGGGGATGGGCGCGGTCATGGGTGCGAAAAACCTGAAGGCGATTGTCGCCTGCGGGGGCGCGTACAAGATTGTTCCCGCGAACCGATACGCATTTCGGAGCGTGAAGAAAAGGGCGCTGAAATACATCAACAGCAATCCATTCACCTCCCACGCGTACCGGAAATACGGGACCAGCGTCAATGTCCTGCACGCCAATCGCGACGGTTATCTGCCGGTCCGCAATTTCCGCGGGGGCAGCCATGCGGATGCAAACCAGGTCTCCGGCGAGACCATGCAGGAGAAATACAAGAGCAAGCCGAGCTCGTGCAAGCAGTGCGCCATTCTCTGCGGACACAAAGGGACCTATCCGGACGGGGTGCACCAGATCCCCGAATACGAGACGGTGGGGCTTCTTGGGACGAACATCGACGTCTTTGATACGGAACAGATCACCGAATGGAACGACATCTGCGGTGGAATGGGCATGGACACCATCAGCTCAGGCGCGTCCCTGGCATGGCTGATGGAGGCCGGAGAGAAGGGGCTGATCCGGACCGATCTGAAATTCGGTTCCCCAGACGGGGTTTCGGAGATGCTGAAGGATATGGCGTATCGTCGGGGAATGGGAGACGATCTGGCCCAGGGAACCCGGCGTCTTTCCGAAAAATACGGGGGAAAGGAGTTTGCCATTCAGATCAAGGGGCTGGAGGTCGCGGCCTACGATCCCCGGGGCATATGGGGTCAGGGGCTTTCCTACGCGGTGGCCAACCGGGGCGGGTGTCATCTCTCCGCGTACGTAGTGGGCTTGGAGTCGCTGCTCGGCCTGCTGAATCCCTACACCACGCGGGCAAAGCCCGAATTTGTCAAGTTTTTCGAGGAGCTGACCTGTTGCATCAATTCGTTGCACACCTGCCAGTTCACCATGTTCGCGTACACCTTGGAGCCGCCGCTCTCGAAATACACCCCAAAAAAGGTTCTCGGATTTCTCATGCAGTATATCCCTGCACTCGCCGTGAAGCTGATTGACTTCAGCACCTACACCTCACTCTGGTCCGCGACCACCGGCATCCAGATGTCGAACAGCAAGTTTCTCAGGGCTGGCGAGCGGATCCATGTGCTGGAGCGGTATATGAACACTCGCGAAGGCATCTCCCGAAAGGACGACACCCTCCCCGAGCGATTTCTGAAAGAGGCCAGGGAATGCGACCGGAAAAAGCGGACCGTCCCCCTTGAGAAGATGCTGAATGACTACTATGAACTCCGGGGCTATGACGCGAACGGCATCCCGACAGCGGAAACCCTTGGGAAGTTGGGCTTGATGCTTGATGTTTGATGCTTGTACGCTTGATGCTTGATGTTTGACGCTTGATGTTTGTACGCTTGATATTTGATTTTTGAGGCTCAAAGGTCTGGATCTGACTTTTGGTTCAGGCCTCAAGCATCAACCCTTTTTGTGACATTTTCTCCTATGTAAATCAAGTTTGTGAGTTTGTGAGTTGGTTTCTGTAGGGTTCAGGTTTGCTTGTTTCCGTCATGTTGGTGTCTGTCGTTTTTGTGTCGATTGTCGGATGTGGCGAAAACTTTTGTCCGACTTTTTGGCAAAGAACTTTTGTCCGACATTTTGAACCGCGGATTAGACAGATTACACGGATGACGCGGATTGTCGTCCCATGATTTGTGCAAGGGGCCCGTGGTTTCGTCATTTTGGCCCCGTTCCCCTTGGCATTAAAAAAAATTTGGGATGCCAAGCAAATCGTGTCAATCCCCCCGTGCCTCAAATCCGACGCAAACCTGTCATTCCGGGCAAATGACGGGCGAACAAAACCCGGCTTCTCTGACAGTTCCACTTTGGTGCGATTTGATCGTCAATGACCCTTGACGCGAAGCCGGGTTTCTTTGGGGCAACCTTTGTCCCTCATGTCTGAACCGGAATTCGTGGGATTGAAGGATTGCCATGATTTGTCCATCCATTGTCCCGTCAAACATTTGTGGGAGCTCAACAAAGGGAGTGCGAAAAAGGCGGTCTCGTTGCCTTTCGGCCTTCGGCGGTTCAAAATATCCGTTGTCTTTCAACCTGATACACTGAGCAGCCTTTTTTGTGCCCCCAAAACCCTCTGGTATCAGGGAAAACCCAAAATGTCAGACAAAGTGTCGTCTCTTGGAAGGAAGGTTGCTGACATCCGATGTCCCTCATGGTACAAGCGTTCCCGTTGGCAGAGTCGGGCTTCAGACGAGGTTCCCGTCATTTGACCCGGAATCCATTCTCTCAATCTCCTTGAGCCACGACATGGATTGTGGGCCATTTTTTTGGTTGGTTCTAACGGATTTGGGGAGGCCATGTTTGCCTTCAACGCAGAGGACGCGGAGATGCACCGGGTCATCGGCAGTCCGGAGAGGAGGTCGCCGGGCAGCCTCCTCTGCGTGACTCCGCGTCCTCCGCGTCTCTGCGTTGAAGATGAGACAGGCCTCCCCTAAATCCGTTATAATCAGGACATTTTCATCAGTCCAGCTTACAGCTACAGCTCAGAGCTTACAGCGACCCGCATGCCTCTATCAGTCATCGCTTCGACGAAATCCTTTCCCTGCTGTTCGAATCCAGGCACAGACGAACTGCAATCCTTGAGCAGGACCATTCTCCTGACATGTTCCTCATCAAATGCATCGGCCAAGTCCTCCACGGTGAACTTCACGCAATGGGATAAGGCCTCACCGGCCACAAGGATCATGTCGGCTTCCTCAAGCGTCTTGACAAGCTTGTGATTCATCCGGGTTGAAGGGTCATCCGGGTCGGGCACATCTGCCTGAACCGCCGAATAATGCTCGGATTTGTAATTGGCTCCCTTTTCCATATAGTCAACCCTGGCGATCTGACGCGCTTCCCATGCGAGCAGGGCATCTGCCAGAATCGGGGAAACATTGTGGCCTTGGGTCCCGATCAGGCAGTGAGGGGGCCAGATGCAGAGGGGATAGCGGCTATTGGCCGTCAGACGGCCGACATAATTCAGGGCGTGTTCCTGATGCTCAGGTTTCACAGCCTTCCATATCCCCTTTTCCACATCATTCACCGTGATGATTGTAAAGGGATCAGGATGTTTTCCTGCTGAATTCACCCAGAAGATGGGGTGGGAGATGTCAAAAAGGTGATGCGTATCCAAGGTGCAGCGGATATTGCCGATTTTGTCTCCGATCCGGTTGATCATTTTCGCCAGACGTTCCATGTCCTTGTCAGCCCCCGGCACAGCCAGCGCGCCGTCAGGGTCGCAAAAATCCCTTTGCGGATCAATGATCAGCAAATGAAAGTGTTTCATAAGCTTAATTCCTTTGTCTGTGTACAGGACAAGAAACCCGGCTTTTTCTTGCAGTCGGGGAGTCGGCCCGTCTGGGGAAAAAAGCTTGCCCCCGACGTTTTTTATCGGGGGCCGGTTTCCCGCCCATTCCCGAATTTTTGTCCTGTACACAGTTCCTTTGTAAGTCATCCGTTGACAACTGCAGGACAAAGAAACCCGGCTTTTTCTGGCAGTTGGGGATTCCGCCTGTTTGGGAAAAAAGCTTGCCCCCGACGTTTTTGTCGGGACCGGGTTTCTCGCCCTTCGCGACTTTTTGTCCTGCACACAGCAGGGAACCACAAAAACCGTCAGAACCAGACCCGTGAATGTCCAAGTTCACGGGCACGTTCACGGGCACGGCCTTGATCATCGTTTCGGCCACCCTGCTCACGCCGGATTGCCAAATCCAGCGGGCGGCTTGGATTTGGCAATCCAAGCCGAGCAAGGTTGGTCCAAACGATGATCAAGGTCCACGGGCACGTTCACGGGCACGTTCACTGTTCACGGGCACGTTCATGTTCACGGGCACGTTCATGTTCACGGGCCTCCCCAAAATCCGTTATAATCAGACTTTTTGTCCTGTACACAGACAACATCTACAAATGTAGGATACATTACTGAAGCGATGAGCGCGTTTCCGTACTGATCCCAGAGATATCGGGGGCCAAGTCGCTCGACTTCTCCCGGAAGTTCAAGGGTGATGGTCGGAATGCCGAGTTCAATGCCTGCATAACTTCCCAAGGAACCTGGCATGGCTCCCAGCTTCCGGACAGGCAGATTGCAGCATGTCGCGATATGTTGGGCCAGATCTCTCCCGGGCCCGTCATAATCAATGCAGGCCAATGGCTGATGAAGCGTGATCACGCGGTTCGGGTCGCACTGCCGGATGGCCCGGACAATGGCCCGGGTCTCCGGTTCCGAAAGCGCAAAAAAGCCGTGCCGTCGGCTGTTCTGGCGGTTGACTGTCTTGAAGTTGCGATTCAGGTCCACACCGTTCGCATTGTAACGGGAGTTGCGCTCTCTGCCGTCCGGATTCACCACGGGCAACAGCATGACCCTCCGTCCGGCAAGGAGTTTCGGATGTGCCCGGAGATGCCGCTCCAACTGGCGGACGAGAAGCGTGCCTGCGATTTCATCCCCGTGGATGGTGGCCATGACAAGTATGCCATCTTCTCCTTCACCGAACACGAGACACTCTATGGGCCGCCTTTCATTCGACTCGCCGACAACGTACTGCTGAATCAGAGGTGGCGCGTCCTCTGCCTTGCTGTCAGGCTGATGTTGAATGACAATCAGCGGTTTCAGACGGATGTGATGCGTCCTCTTTTTTGGCTGGAGGGCCGAAAGCGTAGTCTCAGGTTTCCGTATGATTTTCTTCATGACCACCCGCCTTTTCGGCAGAAAACCTTGCCGGCCCACAGAGTCTGGCCAAGCAGCAATCACAATCGCCACTGCCAGCAGGATGAACATACGCAGAAACAGCCCTGAACAGATATGTCTCAGCATATGGTCCATGGTCTCAGAGGTCAGATGATTTTGGCGACTTTCTTTAAGAAATACTGTTTACAGGACAAAAAAAATGATTGAGGAAGGAAACCCGGATTTTTCGGGCAGTTGGGGATTCCGCCTGTTTGGGAAAAAAGCTTGCCCCCGACGTTTTTTGTCGGGGGCCGGGCTTCTCGCCCATCCACAAGTTTTTGTCCTGTACACAGGTGTCAGACACTTAATTCAGTTAATCTCATAATATCATTGATGTGTCAACAAAATAGCAAGCAAAATGTCCATATTTTTTTCATTCGATTGCTTGACAAGATATTGCGATATGTTTATATTTTTATTTGTGTACAGGACAAAAAAAGTGAATGGGAAAGAACCCGGCTTTTTCTGGCGGGTTGGGAATCTGTCCGTTCGGGAAAAAAGCCGGGTTTCTTGCCACCACAACTTTTTGTCCTGTACACAGATTTTTAGGCATCCTTCATCCATGGGTTTACACTTTTCAGTTTGCAGTTCCGCCTTCAGGCGGTGCGGCACCGCCTGAAGGCGGAACTGCAAACTCCTCAATTTGCCTGAAAGTGTGAACTACTTTTCAGGCAAAATGAAGGATGCCGATTTTTATTTTGCAAGTCTGGAGACCCAAGCTTGCTTTGGGAAAGAAACCCGGTTTCAGACTTCAGTGGACGGGGCGATCAGGTTTTCCATGACGCGACATCGGTCATGTTTCCAAAAAGAGAAGGGAGTTCAACTATGAAGAACAAGAAGGCAACCAAGGATCTCAATTTCGCTTTTCAGCCGATGCGGTGGAACGTCTGGATGCACTGAGGGATAAGACCTATTCTATGACAAGGGAGGTGGTGCGGAACGCGCTCCGATTATATGAGTATTTTCTGGAGCAGACGGGAAAGGGATACGCGGTCCAGTTGGTGAAGGACGACGAAAGGATCACCGTTGTCCCGCTGATAAGTACCCGACCAAAAGTTTTTCGGGATTTTTTTCTTGGGAAGACAACTTCCACAAACCGCGGATGGACACGGATGGACGCGGATGAGTCCGCGACAGGCAGGCCGTCCGCGTTCATCCGCGTTCATCCGCGGCTCACAATGGAAAGGTTGTCCCTCATATGCAGACACCTGAAAACATATGGCCAAGTACTTATGAGACTGGCGAAGCCCGGGGAACCGGCCGGAGGATTTCGGGAAGATTTGTCATGAAATCTTCTCTGATTTCGGGAAAATAATACCATAAATTTTAATGGCAATGGGGAAAATCTTTTGAAAAATCTCTTGAAACGAATCATCGCGGATTTTCATCAGCGTCCTTTTCCAGCTTACATCCCACGGGATCTGGCGATTCCGAAAGATCTGGACAAAATCATCACGATCGTCGGGCCGAGGAGGGCAGGCAAGACCTATTATCTCCATCAGCTCATGGATGAGCAACAGCGTCGCGGGCTTGAACGCCGTCAGATGCTCTACCTGAATTTTGAGGATGAACGCCTTGAACTGGAAGGACGGCACGATCTGATTCTCGAAGCCTACTGGGAACTGTATCCGGAGCTGGACATGGCGCAAACCTTCTTCTTTTTTGATGAGATTCAGGGGCTGGACAAATGGGAGCAGTTCATCCGACGCATGTACGACACCATCACCCGGCGCATCTTCATCACCGGCTCCAATGCCCGGTTTCTCTCCGCAGAGATTGCCACGTCGTTGCGTGGCCGGAGTCTTGCATATGAGATCATGCCGTTGTCGCTCCATGAATACCTCCGGTTCAAAGAGATTGATTCCCGGGACATGCATTCCACCCGCAACACTGCTCGGATCAGCCACGCATTTGAGGAATATCTGGTATGGGGCGGCTATCCCGAACTTGTCTCCATTGAACCGTCCCTGAAGACGGAGATTCTGCACGAATATTTCAATGTCATGATCTATCGCGATTTGGTGGAGCGCTATGACATCAGAAATGTCTCCGTGCTGAAGTATCTGCTGAAACGCATGATTTCCGGATTTACAAAGGAATTTTCCGTCAACAAACTGTATAATGACCTGAAATCCCACGGACGCGCCATCAGCAAACAGCATATCTATGACCTGATGGACGCGATCTTTTCGGTCTATATGCTGGCACAGGTGGAGAAATACGAACCATCTGTCATCAAACGCGAGATGAGCAACAAAAAAATCTATCTGTACGACAACGGTTTTGCCTCCGTCACTCAATATACGTTTTTTGAGGACCGGGGCAAGCTGTTGGAAAATCTGGTGTTTGCCCATCTCCGCAGGCAGAGCGATCAGATATTTTTTGCAAAAAATGCTTGGGAGTGCGACTTTGCAGTCTTTTTCAAAAGTCAGCCCCCCTTGCTCATCCAGGTGGCACACCGTGTGTCGCCGGACAATGTCCGGCGGGAAACAAAAGGTTTTGAAGCCGCTCTGAAGACGACGCCGGGAGGAGAATGTCTGCTGTTGTTTGAAGACCGGGAAGCCGGTGTGCGACTGCCGAAATGGATCAAAGCCGCGTATGTGAAAAACTGGTTGCTTGACCCAGAAACGGACTGGACGACAGGTGCGGAAAACGATTGACAGATGGTCCAAGTGATCCGCTTACGGGCATCCGTTGCCACGCTGAAATTGTCGGGGAAAACGATTGACATATGGTCCAGGTGATCCGCTTACTGCAAGAAGAACCGTCCCCGCGCGTCACTCATCAGGCATGATGATGGTGATCCCCTCGGCCTCTGCCCTGTCTTGGGCCGGGCCCGACACGTCGAAGGTCACCAGGATCTTTTCCACGGTCTGGGAGGGCTGTTCAAGGTGCAGATACTGCCCGACACATTCCAGAAAGCGTTCGATGTCGTCCATATCCGAGTGCCCCTTCATCTCCACCAGCATGATCCTGCCGTCCGCGATGACGATGTCGAGTTCATAGCGTTGCTTATGTACCCTGCCGTGCTCGTCGGTCATTTTCACCTTGCGCCGCCACTTGGTGACCGTGCCGCCCCACTGGGCCACGATGTGTTCCGCAAACTGCCGGTAGTTGGCCTCGACCTTGTCGCCCCAGCTTTCCGTCAATGAACCGCTTCAGCGCCTCGGTCTGGACGGCCAGGCGGGTCTCCAGCTTCTCATCAAACTCCTCGGACTGTCTGGCCAGTTTTTCATCAAAGTCTTCGGACTGTCTGGCCAGTTTTTCATCAAAGTCTTCGGACTGCCGGGCCAGTTTCTCATCAAAGTTTTCGGACTGCCGGGCCAGTTTCTCATCAAAGGCCTCTGCCAGCCAGTCCAGTTTTTCATCAAAGGCCTCTGCCAGCTGGGCCAGTTTTTTGTCAAACGCCTCTGCCAGCTGGGCCAGTTTTTTGTCAAACGCCTCGGTCTGTCGGGCCAAGCGGAATTCCAGCTTCTCGTCAAATTCCTTGGACTGCCGGGCCAGTTTCTTGTCAAATTCCTTGGACTGCCGGGCCAACGCCCGATCCAGATATGTCGTCGTGATGAGGCGGTCCCCCGCGCTCTCCATCATCGCCGTGATCAACCGGAACCCGAAGGCCGGGTCAAGAGCGACCGCCTCGACAAGCTCGTTTTTGAACTGCTCTGTGATCAGCATGCCAAACCTCCTTTCAATTATTCCCACCTTATCCTCATTTTTGTCGGCCTGTCAACAAAAACGTGGTCAGTCTTTAGCCATCACATGGATTGACGCCCGGGTCGAGGTGGTGACGGACAAGGGGGAGAGCCACACTGTCAAGCTCGACTCCCGGCAATCCGGATCGGTGGCCATTCTCTGCAAGTTCACCAGCACCTTCATGGGCACCTCCTTGGTGAACAACAGCGAGGTGATGCGTTTTGAGGACTTCAGGGCCGCGGTTCCGGGCGCGGCCGAAATCAAGCTCGCGTCCAAAGTGGTGCTCAAACAGAAAGGGGAGAAGACCGGCGTGAGGTTCGAATCCGGCCCCCGGCCGGAGATCAAGGCCTCCACCTCCAAAACCGGGGGCACGGGCAGGATGGGGTTTAATTGCCCCCGTAACACCAGCCCACATCCTCTCTTATCAGTTCATCTCCCTGTCCTCCCTGGCTCATATCCAGTTCGCCAGCCCAGATCGTCTGGACAGGGCCGCTGGTGTCGGTGACATGGCGGGTGAGCGTTATCTCCAGAAGTCCCGGTTCCACATCCGGCAGTTCGACTTTGAAGTCGAAGAGGCACATGCAGTCACAGCGGAGGGGAATATCGCCGTCCATCTCGGGAGTGTCTGTCTCCCGGATCTCATATCCCTCCTTGTCCAAGGTGACGCTTACCGCGTGATTCCCGCAACAGTTGAGCCAGACGTTTTGGTTCAGAAAAGTCGCGGTCTTCATCGCCGCGTCATATTCCCATACGAGCCGCTCATCCTTGCAGTCATCTCCCGCGTCGAGCAGATCAGCCGCCGCACTCTCCGCCTCAAATCCGCCGCATGCGCTGATTTCGGCATTTCTCCCGAGGTTGAGCCCCTTGTTTGCCTCGACTTCCATGGCCGGACACCAAGATGCCTTCTTCCATGCCTGAAACGCCTCGTCCATCTCCTTTCTCTTTCCGATCAGGTCCTTCCGATCCACACGGCCGTTCCCATCATGGTCGCCACAATCGCTCTTTGTCCGCCAGCATTCTCGCTTCCAAGTCCGGAATTCCCGTTTGACATCCCTTCTCTTCTCCACCATGTCCTCCCGCTCTGCCACGCCGTCATGGTCATAGTCCGCTTCGGAAAGAATATCCACTGGGTTCAGCGGATCTTCGGGTCTTGTAAGGGGATCACCTATGACAGAGACGTTCAGGGTGAAGGTTTCAAGGGCCGAATCCTCCCAGGAGCGACGGTACGACATTTCAAGCGGGGTGTTGCCCGGGCTGCTCGCCGCAAAGATCCAGGTTTCATAGCTGGCGCATCCTTCCATATGCTCATTTTCAGGACAGTCAGAATCATAAGCTGTGTGGGTATGTCGCACGATCTCCCGATCTGATTCGGTCATCTGCCACCCATACCCGGTGGAAGGATTGCTTGAGAGCTTGACTCTGAAGGACTCACCTGTTTTCAGGGTGACGGTTTTCCCGTTGTCCGCAAGTGATGACTTGGTCACATTCGAGCCCTTCCTGAGCGTAGGCCATCCCGCCAAAAACAAAGGTCAAGGCTGTGAGTAAGGCTGTCAATGTTTTCATCATTTTTGTTGCCTCCATCAAATTTTATGACATCCGGAGTGCGAAAATCCTTTTTCGCATACTCCAACTCCATCCGGAGTGCGAAAATCCTTTTTCGCACCCCCAATCCCATCCGGAGTGCGAA